>NZ_JAZBJZ010000017.1:0-60741 GCF_036349135.1 Tumidithrix elongata BACA0141 | reverse complement strand
CATTTTCCTCAAATCCCTTCCTACTCTTGTTTGTATTTTTAGAGATGCCCTTAAATTAGAAAAGTGTTTGAAATTCATCTTTCTCTCCTTTAGGGGGTTAAATTTAAGACTTTATTGGGTATCTAATTGCAGGCGATCGCGTAAGGTTCCCTCGGCGTAGTCATGGCGAAAAATGCCACGCTGTTGCAGTTCGGGAACCACGCGATCGACAAATTCGGCAAAGGTTCCGGGTAGATAGGCAGGAGAAATCACAAACCCATCGCAAACCCGATCTCGAAACAGCGTTTCAAGTTGGTCGGCTACCTGAGTCGGAGTTCCCACGATTTGCGGGGCGAGAACGCTTTGACCGTACAGTTTGCCAACTTCACCCAAGGAAAGCTTTTCCGCTTGCGCCAAGTGACGAACGGCTTGCAGCAATCCCTTGGTGCCTCGACTTTCAATGCTTGCTAGCGGTTCATCTAAGGCATGTTGGGAGAAATCGTAGTTGGCATGGCTTGATAGGGTGGAAAGTCCCACCAATGGATGCACCAAATCGTTGTGAAGTGCTTGTTTCTCTCTTGCCTCTGCTTCGGTATCCCCGATAAAGGGCATCACAGCGGGTAGGATTTTGCAATGCTCTGGATTGCGCCCAACCTCGCGCAGTTGCGATTTCACCTCTTGATAGAAAGTTTTCATGCTGGCAGAATCGGGCTGAACCGTGAAGATTACTTCTGCCCAACGGGCGGCAAATTCTTTGCCACGCCCCGATGAGCCTGCCTGAATAATCACGGGGCGACCCTGCGGCGATCGCGGAATATTCAAAGGCCCCTTAGACTGGAACCATTGCCCCACATGGTCGATATAGTGAACCTTCGCTGGATCGGCATAACGCCCAGTTTTCTGGTTGAGTTGAAGGGCATCTGGTTCCCAACTGTCCCAGAGCTTGAAACAGACCTGTAAAAACTCATCGGCGCGATCGTAGCGATCGCCATGTTCCAAATGCCGATCTACACCAAAATTTCGAGCTTCTGCATCATTCATGGAAGTAACGACATTCCAAGCGGCTCGACCTCGGCTTAAATGATCGAGGGTCGCAAATGTTCGCGCCACGTGATAGGGATGATGATAGGTCGTGGAACGGGTTGCCCCCAAGCCAATCGAGGAGGTACATCCACTCATTAATGAAAGTATCGGAATCGGATCCATGCGCGTGGCATCTTGATCGCCAAACTCCACGCCAACTTTCAGATTTAAGCCATAGCGATCGGATACAGCCAGGCGATCGGCAAAAAAAACGAGGTCAAACTTGCCCCTTTCGAGAATTTGAGCGATGGATTGATAGAGTTCTGGCTGTAGAAACTCTAGGGTTGCTTCTGGATGCCGCCAAAGTGCATGACTATGCGCCCCATTCCCGGCAATTAAAAAAGCAGCGAGGTGCATCTGCTTCATGGCAATTTCATAGCAATGTAGGGGTTGAGTTCATTAGGCGTTTACTTAGACTAAAATACGGTAAGTTGATCGGCTTACCGATGTATAAAAATGTATCCTACCACGAAGCCGCTATCTAGAAAATTGTGTTTACAGTCCGCAACCATACCGTTTAAAGATAAATAAGCATGGCAAAGGGGGCGATCGCCATCAGCTCAGCACTCGCCCCCTTTACTTAGATATATCAAAAATAGGCGTTAGATAAGTAGATCCTCAAAATTTGCGATATTTTCTAGGCTTACGGATAGCTCGATCGCAGGTAAATGTAGGGATTATTTATACACTATATTGATGGGTTTACCGTAGTATTTAATTGACATAGCCTAAGATGGTTCGGGATAATCTAGAGACCGATAATGTCCCATGATTAGAACTTGAGCAGCGTAAAACACTGCGACCTGAGTCGCCAAAGATAAAGAGGTGAATAGATGAAAGTAATTATCTCGGTTGAATTTTTCCCAGAGCTTGAATCGCGATTGCCAACTGATGTTGAAATTATTCGAGTGGATCGGGATGGTAATTTTGACGGGGATGCTAGCGATGCCGAAGTCTATTTTAGTGCGGGACTCTTGCAACCAGAGGTTTTGGATCGGGTTCTCAATGCAGCTCCAGCCGTTCGATGGCAACATACACCTAGTGCGGGTGTAAATCATCTGCTGACACCAACCTCGCTCGCTCGGGATTTGATTTTGACCAATGGTGCTGGCGTTCATGCCATTCCGATCGCCGAATTTGTGCTTGCCCTCATCCTCGATCGCGCTAAGGATCTGCGCAAACTCCACGAACGCCAGACCGAACACCAGTGGGACTACCGTTGGAAAGACGGGATCTTTTTGCAGGAATTATCAGAAGCAACGGTCTTAATTATCGGTGCGGGTGGAATTGGGCAGGCGATCGCCGAACGCGCCAGTGGGTTTGGCATGCGCGTCTGGGGCAGTCGGAAAACCCCCGCACCGCATCCGCACTTTGAGAAAGTTGTTGGTGCTACCGAGTGGTACGACCTCTTGCCTGAAGCTGATTTTGTCGTGCTGGCACTGCCGTTAACACCCGAAACCCACAACATTATCAATGCAGAGGTTTTGCGATCGCTAAAGCGATCGGCCTATTTGATCAACATTGCGCGAGGCGCGTTGGTGGATGAAGCCGCGTTGTTTACCGCACTCAGCGAAGGCTGGATTGCTGGTGCAGGCATCGACGCCTTTGTCACAGAGCCATTACCCTCGGATAACTCGCTATGGTCAGCTCCCAATCTGTTTGTCACGCCCCATATCTCTTGGAGTTCTGCCCGTACGCGCACCCGTTCTGTCGATCTGTTTTTGGATAACTTGCAGCGTTTCCGCACTGGTCAACCCTTGCGAAATATCGTCGATCGCCATGCGGGATATTAACCCCATTCAAGATGTAGATGAACTATTCCGAGGCTTGCACTACGTACTTCCAATGAACTCCCGCCTCGATCAAACCTTAGCAGGTTCAGCAAAGCGAATTTTGAGATAGTCATCTTCCATTTTGGCTCCGCAGGGTTGCAACATAGATAGAGCCTGAGGCAAGACGAGATTGCGACGATGGTTGCCAATTCGGATATTCAGCTCATCACCTGTCTTGGTGAGTTCGACTTTTTCCTTAGGAACGCCGGGTAAATAGAGGTCTAAACGGAACTGATTGTTTTCAGTCACAACTCTGATCGTTTGTTCCTTATAATAAACCTGCGTGGGGTCTTCATTGCCATAGAGGGTTTCCTTTAAACGTTCCAGTGCCTGTAAACCACACATTTCTTCGGAATACAGAGGGATTTCTTTCACAGGTAAAGGATGGAAATCTCTATGAATCTGTTCGCAATATTGCTTTTGTGAATCTTTCCAAGCTTTAAAGAAGGGATCTGTAACCGAATCTGGAATGATGCGATTGGCGATTACCATATCTGTAGCGACATTATAGAGGCTGAGGTAAGAGTGCGCCCGTAGAGATTCATTAATCACCATTTTCTCAGGATTGGTCACCAATCGCACTGTCGTTGTGGTGTTATCAGTGAGAACCTTCTCCAATGCTTCTAGCTCTTCATAAAATTCATAGGGGGCATCCATCACATCTTTATTGGGTAAAGAGAAACCTGTCACCCGCTTAAAAATTGGATCGAACACAGGGCTGAGAATCTGTGCCATACCTTGAAGGGGTTTGTAAAATTTCCGCATGTACCAACCCGCTACTTCTGGCAAAGATAGGAGTCTCAAGGCTGTGCCTGTGGGGGCAGAATCAATAATCAGAACTTCATAGTCCTTTTCGTCGTAATGCCGTTTCACCCGCACCAGTCCAAAAATTTCATCCATCCCTGGGAGGATTGCCAGTTCTTCGGCTTGGACACCTTCTAATCCTCTTGCCTGTAGGACTTCACTGATATATCGCTTCACGGCTCCCCAGTTGCCCTCTAGTTCTCTGAGCGCATCTAGCTCGGCTCCCCATAGATTGGGTCTAACTTCTCTGGGGTCATGGCCTAGCTCGATGTCAAAGCTATCCGCAAGGGAGTGGGCAGGATCGGTACTCAGTACTAAGGTTTTGTAGCCTAACTCAGCACAACGCAACCCAGTGGCAGCCGCAACAGAAGTCTTACCAACTCCCCCCTTACCCGTCATTAAAATAATTCGCATAGCTTTGTATTCAGACCATCGGTCTGGAACTTTAAAAATCTTTACATTTTATTGAATTAATTCTAACACTGAGTTAGGGCGGACTTGCAGGGTAATCAAGAAAATCCACAACTACTCACTGTATGAGTAATTTCTCTATGATTTCTCTAGACTAATTGGGCAGGCACGGGGGCACTGCCCCTACATTCGGTGTTTTGTCGGGAGGTGTTTTGTCAGACTACTCTTCTACAATTCCAAATACCTGATTGAAGGTTTTTTGTACCTTGTAGCCCGAATCGATCGATTCTAGGGGGTCTTTACGCAGGCGGTGGCGCAAACAGAGCGGAATTACCCGTCTAATATCATCTACCGTGACTTCTTGATGACCTTCGAGGGCAGCGATCGCTTTGGCAGCGCGGTTGGTGACAATATCGCCTCGGAGACCATCGACATCGAGATCGGCACAAATTTGTGAAATATTTAACCGATATTCAGGCGAGATGGACACAGAACTGAGTAGGGTTTGCGCTCTGACGATTTGAGCTTGCAGTTCAACCTGACTGTCAAGACAGGTACTCAAAAACTCTTGAGGGTTCTGATCGAAATCGGTACGTTGCTCCACGATTTGCACGCGCAGTTCGGGTTTCTTTACCGTGCGGATTTCGGCGTACATGCCAAAACGATCTAATAACTGCGGACGTAGTTCGCCTTCTTCGGGGTTACCAGAGCCAACCAACACAAATCTTGCAGGGTGACGAATCGAAATCCCTTCGCGTTCTACGGTATTCCAACCCGATGCGGCTGAGTCTAGCAGTACATCGACCAGGTGATCGTCCAGCAGATTCACTTCATCAATATAGAGAATGCCTCGGTTTGCCTTTGCCAACAGACCGGGTTCAAAAGCTTTGACGCCTTCAGAGAGGGCTTTTTCGATATCGATCGTGCCGCAAACTCTGTCTTCGGTTGCACCCAGCGGCAAATCTACCATCGTCACCTGACGACTGGTAATGGCGACATGTTCGCCTCGCATTAAGCGTTGTCGTACTTCTTCACTTTGCAGGTCAGCATCGGTGGGGTGGCTACCAAAGGGATCGCCTGCCACAACTTCAATCTCAGGCAAGAGGTCGGTTAAGGCACGCACGGTGGTTGATTTGCCTGTGCCGCGATCGCCCATGATAATTACCCCACCAATTTTGGGGTCGATCACATTGAGTAGCAATGCCAGCTTCATTTCCTCTTGCCCAATGATGGCAGTAAACGGAAATACGGCACGTTTTTTGATCATTGGCTGGTTAGGCGATAGGGTTTGTGCTTGAAATTGAGTTGCAGTCAAGGTTCTAAACTTTAATAACGGTAAATATTATCCTAGCAATATAACGTAAAACGGGTAGCAATGAGCATTTAGGGCTCGGGGTGTGAGGTTTAAAGCCCAAGCGATCGCGAATTTATTGCCGCTCTCAATGCTGCATCAATCTGCTTTACCAGAAATAAGCCTGCTACCGAGTTACCGATCGCATCTAGGGTGGGGCTATACACCGCGATCGCGCCCCGATCTGGGATGAGGGATAAAATGATGCCACTTACGGCTGATTTAGAAGGCAATCCAACTTCTTGCATAAACTGAGCCGAGGCAGCATACATGCCGCAGGTTGTCACGATTTCAGCAACAATTTGACGATTTTTCTTGGAAATATCAGAAATTCGCCTAGATAAATTTTGCCCAGATAAATTTCGATTGGATGGGATGCGATCGCAGGCTAACAGCAAGCCTAAACGGGCACAGTCCTCAACGGTTGCCGATAAGCAGCAAACCTGTTCGTAAATCGCTAACGCAGCATCGGCATTTTCGATATAGCCAGAATCTTCTAAAACTTGGACAATTTCTTGATTGCGCCGATGGGAAAGCGATCGCACGGATGCCAACATCCTTTCGTCCAAATATAACTGCGTGCCTGCCTGCTGATTTAACCATTCACAAAAGCGATCGCAGGAGGGTAACAGAGAGGCGATTGTGATCGCGCCAGCATTGAGCATCGGGTTTTGCGGCTTACCCTGGGGGATGACATTAAATGGCTCCGTAGAAGCAACGCGATCGACGCGATCGAATACCCGTTCTGCACCCACAGTTTCTAACACATACAGCAAGATAAAAGGCTTCACCACACTCATAAGTGGAAACCTGCGATCGATATTCCCTGCCTGCAAAATTTCCCCATGAGAATCAGCGATCGCCACTGCCACCCAGTTGGAATCTGCTTGTGCCAATAGAGGAATATAGGTGGGAAGCTTGCCTTGAGAAGCGATCGATCTAACTTGCTCGACCCATGCCGCTAGCTGCGGGGTTGTAAATAAATTCAAAAAACTTTGCGATGACATTGATAAAAGGCTACTAATCTGACTACTGTTAATCCAACCAATAAAAGGTTATGAGGTAGATTAGCCTCTTAATTCGCAATAAAACAGAAGAGGCATATATTATCTATTGCCAAGGATTGACCAGAGTTAGCTGACAGTCGCAAAAATCTGAAATATTACGAGTTGCCAAAATAGCTTTTTGGGAACTCGTAATCGCTGCAATTTGAGCATCCGCTTGGGATATTGGCTTACCATTTTGTCTCCGCCATGCTGCCAAGTTTCCATACTCCATTGCCGCCGCACTATCGAACTGTAAAATCCGTTGCTGAAAATCCTGCTCGAATACTTGACGCACAGCCCTTTCCAAATTGGTGCGACGTTTCCCCACAGGCAACAGTGCCAAGCCATAATACATTTCTGCTTGGGTAATCGTCGTGACAAAAAGCTCCGATGTTTCTTGTTGTGCCACCCAAGCCATTACCACAGGATCAGGAAGTCCTCGCATAAACTCTGAGAGCACATTAGTATCGAGAATAATCACAGATCGTCAAATAAGGGGCGATCGCGAATCTCTTCCCGTGCGATCGGGGGCAAATCAAAACCACCCAGTACCGCAAACCGTTGATGAATAATCTCACCTAGATTTCGCGACGTATCTTCTTCCGCCAAAACAGTCCTGAGAATTGTACGCACCTCTTCCTCCATCGATCGCCCCAACCGCGCTGCCCTAATCCGCAGTTTTGACTTAAGCGCATCGTCTAAATTTCGAATTGTAATGCTAGCCATCTTTACAGCAATCATCTGATGCTACCAATGATAGCATTCATTGATAGCATCGATCAACAATCAATCTTTGTACGCTCGTTTCCTTTATTTGATTGACACGAATGGAAAAATGTATGAGAAGAAATGCGATCGCTCTAGATCGCTTTAGACATAGGCAATCGCGAATCTCTTCCCATGCGATCGCGATTAAACCGTAGCTGCCACCACTGGAACCGCATCCGTCGCCTCAGGACTATTTGCCTCAGAGGGCGGTACGACCTGCCAAAACAGGGGTAGATAGTACGACCAGTTACTGAGAATTTGCTTGGCTTTAGGACTACCCGTGCGATCGCTACTGGCTTGAATCAATTCCTTGAGTTGTCTTTCCCCAGCAGCAGTCGCAACCCGTTGTACCTTAAGGGTTTCCTTACTGAGCTTAGAAGTAAAACTAGAATCTTCATCTAAGAAGTAGGCAATTCCGCCAGTCATACCAGCGCCGACATTGCGACCCGTCTTGCCCAAAACCACGACAACGCCGCCAGTCATGTATTCGCAGCAGTGATCGCCCGTGCCTTCTACCACGGCTTTTGCGCCAGAGTTCCGCACGCCAAAGCGTTCGCCTGCCTGTCCGTTGACGAATAGGTAGCCACCCGTGGCTCCGTAGAGACAGGTGTTGCCCGCAATCACATTCTCCGCAGGGTCGTAACTGCATGTGGCATAGGGCTTGATACTGATTTCTCCGCCATGCATGCCCTTTCCAATGTAGTCATTCGCTTCACCCACGACGCTCAAATGCAGACCGCCAATGTTAAACGCGCCAAAGCTCTGTCCCGCAGCACCATGAAATTCCAAATTCAATTGACTGGCTAAGCCAGAGTTGCCGTATTGCTTGGCGATCGCGCCCGATAGCCGCGTGCAGACCGAGCGATCGGTATTCACGATGGGGAACGACTTCGACAGATCGGTTTGGTTGGCGATCGCCGCTTGAATCTCAGGATCGGCAAGAATCTCGTCATCCAGGACGGGCCCATTACTGTGCGCTTCGGTGGCATGATCTAACCAACTGCGATCGGTTTTGGTATCGGGTAGGTTAATCAGACAGCTCAAATCAATGGCTTGAGGTTTGGCGAGCTTGACATCCGTGCGTTGTACCAGCAGGTCAGAGCGTCCAATGATATCGGTGAGAGAGCTATAGCCTAACTTCGCTAATAGTTGACGAATCTCTTCGGCGACAAAGCAAAGGAAGTTCACCACATGTTCGGGCGTACCGGGGAAGCGTTTCCGCAGTTGCTCCTGTTGCGAAGTCACACCGACAGGACATTTATTCGTGTGGCAGACCCGCGCCATGATGCAGCCCTCAGCAATCATCGCTGCCGTACCAAAGCCATATTCTTCACCACCGAGCATGGCAGCGATCGCGATATCCCAGCCCGTTTTGAAGCCACCATCGACGCGCAATAGCACGCGATCGCGCAGTTTATTTTGCATCAAGACACTATGAACTTCTGTGAGACCGAGTTCCCAAGGCGAACCCGCATGTTTGATCGAACTTAGGGGCGATGCACCCGTACCACCATCGTGACCAGAGATTTGAATGATGTCGGCATTCGCTTTCGCTACCCCTGCGGCGATCGTACCGATACCAATCTCTGCCACCAGCTTCACCGAAACCTTGGCAGTGGGATTGATTTGATG
Organism: Tumidithrix elongata BACA0141; assembly: GCF_036349135.1. Classification (NCBI taxonomy): domain Bacteria; kingdom Bacillati; phylum Cyanobacteriota; class Cyanophyceae; order Pseudanabaenales; family Pseudanabaenaceae; genus Tumidithrix; species Tumidithrix elongata. The sequence continues at coordinate 51,835 of NZ_JAZBJZ010000017.1, read as the reverse complement.
CAGATCGTAAATTAATTGCGCGAGGTCTTCAATCGAGTAGATATCGTGGTGGGGTGGTGGTGAAATCAAAGATACACCGGGCTTAGAGTTCCGCAACATGGCGATATAAGAACTCACCTTGGGCCCGGGCAACTGTCCGCCTTCACCGGGCTTCGCCCCTTGAGCCATCTTAATTTCCAGTTGATTAGAACTGGTCAAGTAGGCAGGCGTGACGCCAAATCTTCCCGAGGCAATTTGTTTGATTGCTGAGTTTGCCGTATCGCCATTCCTTAAGCCCTTGAGATGGGGAAATGTGGGGGAAATGCCTGTGGAATTATCCACATCCTGAATTTGTAGATAGCGAATCGGATCTTCACCACCCTCACCACAGTTAGATTTTCCACCGAGTCGATTCATGGCAATCGCTAACACCTCATGGGCTTCGCGACTCAAAGCGCCCAAGGACATCGCTCCCGTACAGAAGCGTTTGACAATTTCGGAAATTGGTTCCACCTGTTCGATGGGAATGCTAGGGCGATCGCTTTTAAATTCCAACAGATCTCGCAGTGCTGTCGGCGTGCGGTTCTGCAACTGTTTCCGATAGACTTCGTAGTGGTCGTAGCCATCACCTGCTACCGCTTTGTGAAGTGCCTTCGCCATTTCGGGGCTATTCATGTGGTACTCACCACCGTTGCGATATTGCACGAAGCCGTAGTTCTCTAATTTTTTATGGTGCAGCTCAGGAAAAGCTTGTTTGTGGAACGCCACCACCTCGGAAGCGATATCCGCCAATTGCATGCCACCAATGCGCGAGGTCGTGCCTCGGAAGCATAGATCGACAACTTCCTTGCTAATCCCGATCGCTTCAAAAATCTGAGCGCCGTTATAACTCGACAAGAGCGAAATTCCCATTTTTGAGAGAATCTTTAACAGGCCGCCTTCTACGGCTTTGCGATAGCTATCCTGCACCTGAGTCATCGTCATTTTCTTAACCTTGCCCTGTTCCATTTGCATCTGGGTTTTGGCTTTACCCCACCATTGGCGCGTGGTTTCATAGGCAAGATAAGGACAAATCGCACTGGCTCCGTAACCAATCAAGCAAGCAAAATGGTGGGTGCTCCAGCATTGCGCCGTTTCCACGACAATGGAAGCTTTCATGCGCAGGTTCTCGCGGATCAAGCGATGGTGCACAGATCCCACTGCCAATAGAGGGGGTACGTAGGCACGATCGGCATCGAGCAAGCGATCGGATAAAATCAGGATTTCGCTACCTTGGCGCACTGCCTCGACGGCGGCATCGCAGAGGGAAGCGATCGCTTCCGCTAATCCGTTAGTACCACCACTTACAGAGAAAAGCATATCCAGCTTAGTTGATGCAAATCCCATCTGTTGAATTTGCTCCAACTCTGCATCGTTCAGCACGGGACTCTCGATCTTCAGTTGTCGTGCCGCTTCGGGATTTACTGCTAAAAGATTACCGCGCCCGCCCAAGCACATCGCCAGAGACATCACCATGCCTTCGCGCAGCGGATCGATGGGAGGATTGGTAACCTGAGCGAAGCGTTGTTTAAAGTAGTCGTAGAGCAAATGCGGACGGCTGGAAAGCACCGCCAAAGGCGCATCATCGCCCATGCAAAACACGGGTTCCTTCCCTTCTTGAGCCATTGACTCAATGACCATATCGACATCTTCGGAAGTGTAACCAAAGGCGGTTTGATATTTGAGAACGCTGGTTTCATCTAAAGCCGTAGCCGTATGGAAAGGCTGTGCGGTCAGGGTTTTACGGTATTGTTTTATCCATTCGCCATAGGGATGGGCTGATGCTATGCGCTGCTTGATTTCCCAGTTTTTGAGAATCTCTTGGCTCTCGAAATCTACGGCAATCATTTGCCCAGGACCAAGTCTGCCCTTTTCTAGAATTTCCGCTTCGGGGATATCTACGGTTCCTGCTTCGGAACTGACGATCACCATGCCACTGCGGGTAATTACATAACGAGCGGGGCGCAGACCATTGCGGTCTAAAACGGAACCGATCACCTTACCATCGCTAAAGGCAAGCAGCGCCGGCCCGTCCCATGCCTCTTGTAAGCCGCTGTAGTATTCGTAGAAATCAACGATTTCAGGATGATCCTTAAGGTCGGGTTGGTTATCGTATGCCTCAGGAACCAAAATCATCATGCTTTCCAAGGGGCTGCGACCTGATTCCACCAGTAATTCCATGACGTGATCGAGGGTGGCAGAATCGCTTTCATTGGGCTTCACCACAGGCATAATCTCGGGTAAGCGATCGCCCCAACTCGGATGAGCCAAATCGGCTTGACGAGCCAAAAACCAGTTGATATTGCCAAGCAACGTATTAATTTCGCCGTTATGTCCCAAAAATCGCATCGGTTGGGCGAGCGGCCATTTGGGCATGGTATTGGTGCTAAACCTACGGTGATAGATCGCAAAGTGGGAGACATAGGCAGGATTTCGGAGATCCTCATAAAATTCACCAAGAATTTCCGATCGCACCATGCCTTTATAAATAATCGTGCGCCTAGACAAGGAGGCAACATAAAATTCTTGCCGCCAGGAGTAATACAAGCGCTCAACTTCTAACTTAATCCGTCGGCGCGTCAGGTGAATCGCCCGTTCCACACTATCTAGCGCTGCGTCTGCATGAAAAACCACCTGCTCGATATGGGGTTGATTTTCCCTAGCCTGAGCTCCCAAAACCTGTGGCTGTACGGGAACTTTACGCCAACCTACGAGCGTTAGCCCTTCTCTAGCGGCACAACTTTCGGTAATTTGACGGCATAGCGCTTGACGCTCGGGTTGTTGGGGCAAAAACATCATGCCCACGGCTGCTTTTTTAGGCTCGATCGCAGGCAGATCCTGTTGTAACAATTGCCAAGGAATTGCGGTCATCAAGCCTGCACCATCCCCAGAGTCGCGATCGGCACTGCAACCACCACGATGTTCGACGCAGACTAAAGCTTTGAGGGCAGCGGTAATCAACTCATGGCTCGCCCGACTGGCGCGATCGGCCAACCATCCCACACCACAGGCATCCCGCTCTTCTACAAGCCAAGATGGACCAGGAATATGGGTAGATTGCTGGGTGGGTTGAGGATCGTTGGCGCGGCTATCTTCCATCAGAGTTAGGGATCGGGTTTAATAGGGGTTTTTTAATTTTAGGTCAAGCAAAACAATACCTTGCTCCTGAAATTATCCCGAAGGTAAGCAGAGGCTGTTACTTAATGTTTTTTTAAGTAAGTTTTTTAAGTATTGTTAACTTCGATCCCAATTATAGGCGATCGAAGAGGGTCAAGTGTCACTGTAGTTACACTTGACCGATCGTAAAATCATTAGCAAGGTATGCATTGCTGTTAACCAAGTTCTATTTCCCTATGCACCATAATCCCATTGATATCGAGAATCTTAGTTATACCTATGCAGATCGAACCCACGCCCTCCGAGGCGTGGACTTATCGATTCGGTCGGGGGAAAGCGTGGCACTCGTGGGTGCAAATGGTTCTGGGAAATCAACACTACTGCTGCACCTTAATGGAGTATTACTACCACAGCAGGGAACTGTAAGTATTGGTGAGAAATCAGTCAATTCCAAAAATCTGCGCTGGGTGAGGAACTTTGTGGGTTTGGTATTTCAAAATCCTGACGATCAGTTGTTTATGCCCACTGTTTGGGAAGATGTCGCCTTTGGCCCAATGAATCAGGGACATCGCGATCGCGAGCTCGAGCGCCGCGTGCACCAAGCTATGACAGCCGTTGGTTTAGATCTAGAAACCTATAGACATCGCCAGTCTCAAAATCTATCGGGGGGCGAAAAAAAGCGGGTAGCGATCGCAGGGGTAATCGCCATGCAGCCGCAAGTGTTGGTGTTTGATGAACCTTCTGCACAGCTCGATCCGCGATCGCGCCGCCAGTTGATCGAGCTATTACAGAGCTTGCCTGTGACCCAACTGATTGCAACCCACGATCTAGATTTAGCATTAGAGATATGCGAACGTACCGTTGTGCTGAGTCAAGGGCAGGTCGCCTATGATGGTCATACTGAAACTGTGCTGAGTAATGCTAAGTTTCTCGCCAGCCATGCCTTAGAGATGCCGCTCAGCTATAGCCGCCCCTATTGCCTCATCGAACATGCTCCAACTTAGGTTTACATAGGCGATCGCCATATAATGAAAACATGATTATGATTGAGGGAAATTGAATGGAGCCTATAACGACTCTTGGTACTGCGATCGCGACAGCATTTCTCACAAAAGTATTTGATAAGGCAAACGATAAATTGAGCAAGGCATTGATCGATAAGACTGGACAAGCTGCAAAAATCCGCGAACATTCTCCTGAGACAGCAAAGGCATTAGAGACAGGCAATGAGGGTGTGTTGAGTGTTGAGATTAAAGCGTTCAATATGTAAATTCAGGAAAACTTTATGAAATTATTCACAGCAGTGATTGAAAAAGATTCTGATACCAATCTATATGTGGGCTATGTTCCTGGATTTGTTGGGGCGCATTCTCAGGGGGAAACTCTCGATGAGTTGCGCGAAAATCTGCAAGAAGTGATTGAGATGCTTTTGGAGGATGAGGTAATTCCCCTCAAGTCAGAATTTGTCGGTACACAACAGATTGCGATCGCCTAAATCAAACTTATGGGTAACATTCCCGTTTTGAAGCCACTGGAAGTAGTGCGGCTATTAGAGAATCTGGGATTTGTGGAAGTGCGTCAAAGAGGTTCGCACAAGCAATTTCGCCATCAGGATGGTCGTGGCACTACAGTTCCATGTCATAAGGGGCGTGATATTTCGCCAACACTGTTGAGAAAGATCGCCAATGATATTCACTTGACCGTAGAAGAACTTTTAGGAGGCGATCGGTAATTGAGTTGAGCGATAATTTTCATGAAAGGACAATTTTATTTAACCCATGTGTCTGTCGCGAGTTTGCAGGGAATGAACCGTAGCTTTTTCTGTAGACACAAAAAGCGATCGCAAATCCTGCACTGGGCATATTTTGTGATCGCTTTTTGATGGAAGCCAAGTTTAGTTTTTTAGTTCTTTAAGCACAAGCTCTAGAAATCGTTTTTCGTCTAAAGTTCGCACTTCTTTGATTAGGTTTAGTCGATAGGCTTGTTTAGCTTGTAGCCTCTCAGTTTCAGCTCTATATTGGTTCGCGTTCGCATTCGTCTCATCTGAGCTACCGCCAAATCCAAATTGAAGTGTTCCTAACAGTTCTGTGCCTTGTGGTGTATGCCTGAACCCTATATTAAAGCAGCTATTGGTGCGACAGGTTTGTTGCTGGAGTGGCGAGTAGCCACTATTGTTAAATTGCTGCTGAATTCCTCCTTGCTGTTGCTGATCAAAGTTATTTGTGTTTACTGGATTTGTTTTGCCCAGTTCTTGACTGTTGCCTGTAGGCGAAAACGAACTAGCATCTGTAGGAATGGAAACTTCTTGGGCGATCGCTCTTCCATTAAGGCTCATACAACTTAGCAGAATACCTAGTGAAGCACCTTGAATAGTTGTTAAAATAATTTCTAAAGATTTTCTTCTCATATAAATTTCCCCGTGAGCCTAGAATTACAAATTGAATGTGAATTGTACGGGTGTCGCTCTTGAACCTCTCCCCAACTCCTCTCCTTGCAGGCTACGGTGTGCACACAAGTCCTGCCTGTCTGCATTTCAAGCTCCCTAAGTTCCCCATTCTGGGGGGCTTTGAAATCCCTTCCCATTGGGTGCTAAGGGGCGGATCGTCTGAAGCATGAATAGATTTCGATACTTGTGTACACGACAGCCTTTCAGGAGAGGGGCTAAGAATAAGAAACAACTTCTTGTTCCTCCCTCGCCTAAGAAGCGAGGTTGGGAGGGAGAGGTCAATTGGCGACTTCTCAAGTTCTTTGCCAAATTTTTTTATTGCAAATTTCTCCATCTCATGATTTTTAAGCAGAGCTAGCGACGGAAAACAAAAAAGCGCTTCCAATAGTCAGGCAAGTCTGAGTATTGGAAGCGCTTTGGTAATTCACTAACGGCGATAGTTAGTAGAGCGAAGCACTGTACCAACACGGAGGTTGGCGATGTTAACACCATCAACTACAGGAGAACTCGGGCTAACCCCAAAGTGCAAATGAGCACCCGTAGATTTCGCACAGTTATTCCATGGGCGATCGCCTGCGACAGTTCCGATCATCTGACCTTGCAAATAGGTTTTCCCAACGTAAATATTTGCTGTATTGACGTGGATCAGGGAAAAGTAACGTGTACCTGCTCGGAGCTTAATCGCTCGGTGGTTGTTGCCAGCGTTACAGGTTGAGATAACTACAGCATTTTCAGGTGCAAGCACAGGAGTCCCAGCAGGCAATCTAAAGTCAACAGCCTTAAGTCCATAACCATCGTTATGTGTTCCCTGTGAAGTGGAAGCACTTCCTTGAAATGGCATTTTAGGATTTGCAGAAGCTCCTTGAGCCAAACCTCCGCTAGAAAGGAGGGGCATGGCTACAAGTAAGGCAGCCCCGATAGCTTTATTGATATCAGTAGCTTTTCCTTCAAGAAAACTAGAAATCATTTGAATTTACCTCTTAACTAATTTAACTATTTGTGAGAGTTAGGCAGAACCCTGACAACCCAAGTGTTTGAGCTAGCTATTTCCCATCTATTTGTTGTTCAAGGTTAATAACTAAAACCATGTGCTAGAGTTGAGTGTTTGGCTCGTTTCGCTTTTTTGGCTTTGAGTTGTCTGTCAGGACAATACGAAAATGCCATCAAATCAACAATTTGAAGATCGGAACAGTTGGGAAAAACTTTTTTTACCTTGCTTGAAACCCAATTTTTGAAAAGCCTTAAACAGATGCATAAAATTTCCGATCTTCGGATCCAAAGATCGGAAATAAGCTAAAATTTCAAAGGGGTTTTACTCTGTAGCCATGGAAAAAACAACTTATAGATTAACTACGTATGGTTTGCAAAAGTTTGTAGAGGCACTGGAAAAGAAAAGTGCAAATTACTTTAAAGGAAACCCAAAGAGTGCTAAAAATATTAACTTCGCTGCGCTTGAAAGGGCAGCGAAACTTCAAGGATTAACTACTACTAGGGAAACATTTGAACGAATTTTCAAAAATGATCTCGATCGCGGAAACGATTTAAGCAGTTTAGAGAAAATAGCTAAATGGTTAGAAATCACCCTTGGACCACGTGATTATCGTGAGATAAAAAAAACTTCATCTCATATAGCCCAGCAGAGAGAAGAACGCGATATTACTACAACACGGGAATCTGTTCTGAATAGCTTGATCGCTACGCCCCGAATTCCCGAATCATGTCCTTATGTAGGTCTAAATGCCTTTGATGAGTCAACCGCACAATGGTTTTTTGGGCGCGACAAAGCCTTTAAACAACTACTAGACAAGATTAAAAAAAGTTCATTTGTTTTTGTGGTTGGAGTTTCGGGAAGTGGCAAATCTTCACTGGTCAAGGCGAAATTGATTCCTGAGATGGCACAACGCGGCTATCAGATTTTGTTGATGAAGCCTTGGTCTAATCCAATTCAGAGATTGAAGGATGCTTTGACCGAAGGAACCGGGGCAGATGTCGTCGAATTGGAGGAACGGATTGATCGCGATGGATTATTAGCAGCGATTCCCACCCTGCCCACACAACAAAATTTGCTAGTCATCGATCAGTTTGAAGAGGTGTTTACGGTCTGTTCGCGTGAGGATGAGCGCAGCAAATTTATTCAGATGCTAGTGGATATCGCTCAACAAGACAATCCAGATTTTATGATCGTTGTGACGATGCGTATTGATTTTTTGGCACACTGCAGCAGAGCAAATCTGAACAAAATCGTGAACGAGCAGATGGTCGTAATTTCTGAAATGAGCGAAAATGAGTTACGTGATGTGATTGCCAAACCTGCCGAAACTCAGGGTTATCAACTCAGCGATGGTTTGCTAGATTTGATTTTGCGAGATATTGAAGACGAGCCCAACTGTTTGCCACTTTTGGAATTTGCGTTGGAAGAGCTTTGGGAAACCCGCGATCGCCAAAATCGCCTCTTAACTCTTGATGGATATCGCCAAATGAATCGACTCAAGGGAGCCTTGAATTGTCACGCCGATAGGCTCTACGCTAAACAATCAAAAAATGGACAAGAATGGATGCGGCGAATTTTTTTGAAGTTGGTGAGAACAGGGAAGGATACCAAAGATACTAGGCAACGTGAACGTCGGCAGGAACTTTTGGGTTTAGCTGGTCAGGATACGAATGCAAAAAAAGAAATTGAGAACATGTTGAAAATTTTAGTGGGTGAGAAAGGTAGGTTACTCGTAGCAAGTGATGAGAAAGGAGATGAGATTATCGATCTTGCCCATGAAGCCCTAATGGATGGTTGGCAAAGATTTGCGGAATGGCGAACTTGTGATCGCGACCTGCGGCGGAAAGCTGATCTAATACAAGATGCTTTTAATCAATGGAATGAGACCAAAGACATAGAAATGTTCTCAATGTCTGAAGGATTTTTTGAGGAAGTTGAAAAAGTGGAAGATGTGATTAACGTCCACCTCACAACCGAGCAGCGAGAATTTTTGCAGCGAAATCGTTTCAAATATAGACCTTGGCTTGACCCCAAACACGCCATCGAACTTGTTGATATTCCTGGTGGCACGTTTTGGATGGGTTCGCCCGAGGGTAAAGGAAACAGCAATGAAAAGCCATATCATAAAGTCACCGTACCTACGTTTTGCATGGGCAAGTATCCCGTAACTCAGGCGCAGTGGTATGCCGTGGCAAAGTCGCCGAAGGTCAATCGAGATTTAATCTCAAACCCTTCTTTCCATAGTGGAGAAAATCGTCCTGTAGAGCAAGTGTCTTGGCTTGATGTGCAGGAGTTTTGCAAGCGCCTATCAAACCTAACAGGGCAACTCTATCGCTTACCCAGCGAGGCTGAATGGGAATACGCCTGTCGTGCAGGGAAGGAGAAGTATACTGAATATTGGTTTGGCGATGATGCAAGCTAGCTAAGCGAGTATGCATGGTTTGGCAACAATAGCGGCAAGTTCCCTTTGGATGCCCTTGCGATTCAGCAGGAAGTTCGTAATGATAGTAAACTATACTCGAAAAGACTCAGAGAAAATGGCAACAGTACGCTCCCAACAGGACAACAGCCTCCCAACGCTTGGGGGCTTTGTGATCTGCACGGTAATGTCTGGGAGTGGTGTGAAGACGACTGGCACAGCAACTATGACGGCGCACCAGACGATGGCATCGCTTGGATAGATAGTGATCGCACAAATTCTTCTCATCGCCTTCTACGCGGTGGTTCTTGGGATCGCAAGTTTGACATATGCCGCTCGGCTCATCGCCACGGGTACGATGCAGACTATAGGAGCTTCAGTGTAGGTTTTCGTGTTGTCGTCTCTGTCTTAGCTTCTTCGTAATACTTTGCCAAAAAACTCAGCGAAGCCGAACCGCTCTTTCTGAGATCGCTCGAAATCTACGAACGCCAACTGGGAGAAGACCATCCCCATGTCGCCAGAAGTTTGAGAAGTTTTTACCCTCTCTAGCTCCCCCTTGCAAAGGGGGAGTACCCTACAGGAAACTGCTACGTGGAAGCGTGCAAGGGAGATTAAGGGGGGTAAGAGTGGCAATTCATAGGAGATACTAGACTGCTCAAATGCTTTCTAAGAAGCATGTTGGCGATACCAGTCAATTGTATTTTTTAAACCTTGACGGAAATTGACCTGAGCTGTAAATCCGAAAGCCTGCTTAGCACGCTCAATATCAAGACAGCGACGGGGTTGACCGTTAGGCTGATCGACTTGCCAAACAATTTCCCCATCAAATTCCATCAGTTCGCAAATCAGTTCGATTAGTGCTTTGATCGAAATTTCATAGCCCGTTCCCAGATTGACAGGCTCAGCTTCATTGTAGCTCTGGGTTCCCATGACAATACCACGCGCCGCATCTTCCGAATAAATGAATTCGCGGGTCGGTGTTCCATCTCCCCACACATAAAGCTGGCGATCGCCTCGTTGTTGCGCCTCATAGACCTTACGAATCAACGCAGGAATCACATGGGAACTCTTGGGATCGAAGTTATCCGCAGGTCCATACAAATTCACTGGCAATAGATAGATCCCATTGAAACCATATTGCTGGCGGTAGGATTGCAATTGTACGAGCAGTGCTTTTTTTGCGACCCCATAGGGCGCATTGGTTTCTTCGGGGTAGCCATTCCAAAGATCGTCTTCTTTAAAGGGAACAGGCGTAAATTTGGGATAAGCACAGATCGTTCCCACACAGACAAACTTCTGTACGCCTGCCTGATAGGCAGCATGGATGAGTTGGGTTCCCATGATCAGATTGTCGTAAAACAATTCAGCGGGTTTTTCGCGATTTAAGCCAATTCCCCCAACATGCGCGGCAAGATGAATCACGATTTGCTGCTCTTGTACGACTTGCTCGCAAGCAGACAAAGAGCGCAGATCGTAATCGCGCGATCGCGGAATTGAAATTAGGTCTCTATTTGCACCTGCTGCCAATAGCTGCGCGACGACTTGCTGCCCTAAAAAGCCAGCACCACCCGTGACTAAGATTTTTTGCGTGCTTAGGTTACTTACTAGATTACTCATATGATCTTTAATAGTTCGTTATAGTTCGTTTGATGCTTCCAAGTTATGGATTTACCTCACCTATTCTCCCTTGAGAAAGGACGGATAGCAGAAATCTGGTTTCCTTCCCTTACCAAAGAGCGAACTAGGAAGGAATGCCTCTCTACCAATTTGCAGTGCCAGAATTTTGACGCAATGTGGCAATATCATCAGAAGGTTTGCCATTGGGTGTTTCCAGTCCCAATGCCTGCATATCAGCATCCACCATCAAATAGACGAGATCTTTAAAGGTGACTTTGGGCTTCCATCCTAGTTTCTCTTGCGCCTTGGTGGAATCGCCCAACAATAAATCTACCTCAGCAGGACGGAAGTAACGTGGGTCAATTTCCACATAGTCCTCCCAATTGAGATTGACATAGGCAAAGGCCATCTCTAAAAACTCGCGCACGGAATGGGTTTCACCCGTTGCAATGACATAATCATCGGGCTTGGGCTGCTGTAACATCAACCACATCGCCTCTACATAGTCTTTGGCATAGCCCCAGTCTCGTTTAGCATCGAGGTTTCCCATATATAGCTTTTTTTGCTTCCCTGCAACGATACAAGCGATCGCCCTTGTAATCTTACGGGTTACAAAAGTCTCGCCACGTCTAGGACTTTCATGATTGAACAGAATGCCATTACAGGCAAACAAGTCGTAGGACTCGCGATAATTGATGGTTTGCCAATGGGCATAAACCTTAGCACAGGCATAGGGACTACGCGGATAGAAGGGCGTTTGCTCGTTTTGAGGAACTGCCTGCACCAAGCCATACATTTCTGAGGAACCCGCCTGATAAAACCGCACCTCATCCCCAGTCCGTTGCTGATATTCACGGATTGTCTCTAACAACCGTAACGTTCCCATTCCTACGGTGTCTACCGTGTACTGTGGCGAATCAAAACTCACCCGCACATGGGATTGTGCCCCCAAATTATAGATTTCGTGGGGTTGAACCGCTTCTAAAATACGTCTGAGGGTTGTGCCATCGGTGAGATCGCCATAGTGCAAAAATAGGTTGGTCTCAGGCAGGTGAGGATCTTGGTAGAGGTGATCGATGCGATCGGTATTAATTGTAGAGGTGCGACGCACAATGCCGTGAACTTGATATCCCTTAGACAGTAGAAGTTCCGAGATATAGGAGCCGTCTTGTCCGGTAATTCCTGTTAAGAGGGCACGTTTTGAATTACTCATGTAGATTGTGAGCGGATATTTAATGAATGTTTAAGTATGAACAAATAATGAATCATAGGCTTCTTGAATAGCATACCTTTCAAATCACGACAAACCCACTATAAGTGTTTACCCCCCATCACCATTTTTTCAAATTCCTCGGGGGGAACAGGACGACTAAACAAATAGCCTTGCATACGATCGCAGCCATTTTGGGTTAAAAACGCTAGTTGTTCTTCTGTCTCAACGCCCTCAGCGATTACATTGAGCGATAGATTATGAGCCAGATCGATCATCGCGATCGTAATGGCGGCATCATGGCGATCGGTGGTGACATCTTGGACAAAACAGCGATCGATTTTTAGCGTGTCAACGGGAAAATGCTTGAGGTAGCTTAACGAGGAGTAGCCCGTGCCAAAATCATCGATCGCAATGTGGATACCAATATTTCGCAACTCAGACAAAACTTGAATCGTGCGATCGCTGTTTTGCATGATTTCGCTTTCGGTTAGTTCAACTTCAAGGTGAATCGGTGAAATATTATAATCTCGTAAAATTTTGGCGATCGTGTGACGCAGGCTGTCTTGTAAACGAAAATGTTGCCCCGAAAGGTTGATGGCAATGCGTCCATGGGGTAGTCCCTTTTGCTGCCAAGCCTGAAGCTGCTGACAGACCGATGTAATCACAAACTCGCCTAAACGCAAAATCAACCCTGTTTCTTCAGCGATCGGGATAAATTTACCAGGCATGACTAAACCCAACTTAGGATGTTGCCATCGAATTAATGCTTCAGCGCCAACAATTTGTTTGGTTTTTAGATCGAGCAAAGGTTGGTAATGGAGTCGAAATTCATTCTGCTCGAACGCTTGGTGCAAGCTATTTGCCAGCGCCATGTGCTCCGAAGACTGCGTGTTAAGTTGCGAACTATAAAACTGATAGCTATTTCTGCCTTGAGCTTTGGCATGATACATGGCCAGATCGGCATTTTTGATCAACTCATCGGCTTCATGGTGGTCGTTAGGGTAGAGTGTGATACCAATACTGGTCGTAATAAAAATATTTTGACCACAGAGGCTAAATGATTTAGACAGCAGATCTAGAATTTTTTGAACTTTTAGTTTGACTTGCTCGGCATTGATGGGGTCAACAAAGATCACCGCAAATTCATCCCCCCTAAGTCGGGCAACGACGTCAGAGGGAGAAACATGTCTGCGCAATCTCTCGGCAATGGCTTTAAACAATTGATCGCCAATGTCATAACCCAAGGTGTTATTAATGATATTGAAGTTATCAATATCTAGAAAAAGTAAGGCAATCTGTTTATGGTTGAGTTGAGAATGGAGGATAGATTCTCTCAGCAGACTATGGAACAAAATCCGATTGGGCAGTTGTGTAAGATCGTCATAGTGAGACAGGTGGGCTAGTTTGACGGTGGCCTGCTCGTTTTCTTCTTGGTAGTGTTCCTTAATCGAATCATACTTACGGAGCCGCGCCGCGATCGACCCTAACAGTTCCTCTGAGGTAAAGGGCTTGGTCAAGTAATCGTCAGCACCTAATTGCATGGCTTGGCGCATATCCGCTTTTTCAGCTTTTGCGGTCAAGAAAATAAACGGAATCATTCCCGTTTCTGGGTTTTGGCGTAAAATGCTCAAGGCTCCATATCCATCTAGTTCTGGCATGGCTACATCCGAGATAATCAGATTGGGTAAATGGGTCTGAGCCATGCGCACACCCACCAAACCATTCTCTGCGCCCAAAACATTAAACCCCTCATAGGTCAATGTCTCCATGATTTCCTCACGGAGCGCATCGACATCCTCAATTACCAAAATTGTAGTCATAACTGAACGGGAAGTAAGAAAGTAAACGTGGTACCAGCGTCAACCTCACTTTGCACGCTGATTGTTCCACCCAGTAGCTCTGCCGATGCCATGGCGATCGCTAAGCCTAGTCCAGTACCAGGAATCTTGCCAACATTACGAGCGCGGAAAAAGGGCTCAAAAATATGTGCTTGGTCTGCGATCGCAATCCCTACACCTGGATCGGAAACTTGAAATGCCAAGCGATCGGATTGTTCGGACGGTTGCATGATGGTTAGCATAATCTCCCCCCCCATTGGAGAATATTTGATTGCATTAGAAAGTAGGTTGATTAAAATTTTATGCACAAGATTGGTATCGGTAACACAGGTTTCTTGTTTACATAGCTTCTTAAATTTTAAGCTATGCTGCTCCGTTGCCATAAAGCGAATTTCCTCGATCGCATTTTTGCAAAAACGCTCTAATTGAATCTCTTGAGGATTTATGGGCAAGCGACCTGACTCAACCTTGCCAATGGTTAGCAATTCTTCTAACAGGGCAGTCATATTTCTGATCTCCTGTTGAATTTTATCAAAGTGGCTGAGTTTTTTCTCTTCAGACATTCTATCGCTGTAATGCCGTAGTAGATCGCTTGCTACTTGAATGGTTGCAAGCGGCGTACGAAATTCATGGGATGCCATTGCCACAAATTGTGACTTTAATTCATGTAATTCCTTCTCTTTTTGTAAAGATCGCTTAAGCTCATCCAAACTTGCTTCTAGTTGTGTTGTGCGCTCTGCGACTTGTTTTTCGAGATTGCGATTTAGTTCTTGAATGCGGGTAAATGACTCGGCTTGTTGAATCGCGATCGACACATGGCTAGCAATTTTCTGGAGGGATTCAATCTCAAATTGTTGCCATTTCCGAGGTTCGTAGCACTGATGGGCAACCAGCAAACCCCAGAGTCGATCGCCAAATCCGATCGACACCACAAGGTTGGCTCGAATCTGAAAACCAATCAGTAATTGTTTGTAACACTCGCTAATTGGCTCTGTCTCGACATCATTAACAATGCTGTGGGCGCCATGGTAATACTTAGCAATTCGCTCTGAGTTAAAACAAGGATCGTAGATGGTTTCACCTAAAACGGCGATCGCGCGATTGATCGCAGACTCAACCACAAATGTGCCACTCCAATCTGGATGAAATCGATAAATGAGCACCCGATCGGCTTGCAAAAGTTGACGGGACTCTTCAACAGCAACTGCTAAAATCTGGTCGAGATTAAGTTCCCGTTGAATCTTAAGCGCGATCGTCCCAAGTAGTCGTTCCCGCTCATTTTGGTAACGCAGCCATTCTTCAGTGCGTTTGCGCTCGGTAATATCTCGTAAAGAAACAATTGTATAGGTAACTTCTCCATTCTTTTCCGTTTCAAAAAAACGCATTTCTGCGGATATCATTTGACCATTGGCATGAAGAATATCTATGTCTGTTCTTTCTCCAGCCATAATCGGCAAACCAAATTCTTCTCCAATCAATTCTTTAGCTTTGCGATTAAACAGAACTTCGGCGGCATGGTTGACATAACAAACAACTCCTGCACGATCCACGACAACCACAGCATCTAAGTGTTCTTGGATTAAATCAATTTGATCTAAAATTTCCTGCATAGAGGTTAGCGACTGTAGGTTTATCCCAAGCTTGAACTACCTGTTAAACCCTAAAGTTGAACGACAAAATTAACTACGGGCTGCTACTCCCAACTGCGCAAACAGAATTGCAGGAACTAATGCACCACCACCAACCCATTCAGTTTCGCTGCTCAAATCTATTAAGTCTTTAAAGGCTGCAAAGATATTGCCAGCAACCATGGTGTTTTTTACACGTCCGACAATCTTACCTCGTTCCACTTTATAGCCGAGGTCAAGGTTGACCGAAAATTCACCCGCTAGCTGATTGGACTGACCTGCTCCCAGGACTTGATCGACAATTAACCCCTCCTCCATCTGTGCAATCAGATCGGCATAGCTCGTCTTACTTGGCGCAATGCAGAGATTGATCGTGTTAGGGAAGGGACGGGATAACCCTCCTCGAAAACCATTGCCTGTCGATCGCCTTTCAGCCTTTGCTGCCCAACGTCTATCCCAGTAAAAGCATTCTACCGCACCTTGGTTGATAAAAGTTTTGGCTGAAGTTGGCGTTCCTTCATCGTCAAAACGACAGGCGGAGACACCGAGGCTAGGGTCTTCAAAGATGGTCAAACGTCGATCAAACAGGGTTTGTCCCAATTTATCTGCGAGGGGTGAGGCTTTTTGCGCGATCGCTTGTCCAGAAAGGACGGTGTCAAATAGCCCTCCAATTGTGCTAGCTACAGCTCTAGGTGTAAATAACACGGGCAAAGTGCCACTATGAACTTGGGCTAGGGTCTCCGACCATCGATATTTTTGAATGACTTGTTCTACAAGGCGATCGTAATTGGGTTCGCCCTGACGCACGACTTCATAGCTATAGGCTTGAAGAAAATCTTCGCCCTTGACCAAATTACCACCCAAGCTAGAACTAGTGGTGTGATTGCGCCTTGTTGCCATTACACCTGAGTTGGTGGCGATCGCGGTGAGACGCGATCGGAGATGGAAATCGACATTAACCAAAATTTCAGGATTGTATGCTCTGACTTGGCTAATGAGGCGATCGCCTATGGTAACCAGACGATCGGTTGTCGGTTGCGGGCTTAATTCAACTTCAGAGACAGTATTTGAGGGGATGGCTTCTGAGGCAAATTCAAAATCGGCAGGCTCACCGATCTCGGCGGTTTGAACTGCGGCAGCAACAAGATCGTCAAGGCGAGATAAATCCGTAGAGCTGGCAAACCCTATTTTGCCATGGGCAATTACCCGTAAAGCTACCCCCTGCTGTGCTTTTGTTTGTAGGCTTTTGAGTCGATTGTTTTCAAACTCAATCGGTGTATCTTCGGTGCTGAGATAATAGGCCTCAGCGGACTCGGTGCAGGTTTTGGCTTGGGTTAACAAATAGTCTAAGGTTTGCTCGGGTGAGAGCTTGGCGATCGCAGATTTCAAGGTTTTGTTAAATCCAGTTTTGTTAAATGTTTTACACTCTTACCAGTATATCCATAGCCATTTGATTTACCGTCTATCTTCTCGGTTAGAATTGGTTTTTGGCTAATAGGATTAACGGTCATGGGGTAATCAGTTTTACCGATGTCCTGTATTCTAAGAGAACCTTCAAATTAGAACTTCTGAACTTCAACATTTCGGAGAATCGCTTTATGTCAATTGAGTTAAAGGTTCCATCGATCGCCTGTTCGGGTTGTTTAGATACGGTCACTAAGGCAATCCAGTCTGTCGATCCCACTGCTACGGTGACAGGCGATGCTACGACCAAGATCGTATCGGTTCAAGCTCAAATTAGTGAGGACGAAATTAAGGCGGCGATCGCTGCCGCAGGTCACACAGTTGCGTAATTGGACTTAGGCTTTGAACTTAGGCTTTGAACTTAGGCTTTGAGCTTAGGCTCTGAACTTAGGCTCTGAACTTAGGCTCTGAACTTAGACACTGGATTTAAGCTCTGAATTCCCCTGTAAGCAGCGGCAAATGCAAGCAAGAAGGGAATTCACCACTATGATAGATCTGCTGCGTTGCCTCGATGAAATCGCTCACATTAGCAGAGGTAGGGGATTGCTTTGTGTTGGAATGTCGTTCGATCAGGGGGAATGCGGCTGAGGCGATCGCCACACCAATGCGATGTCCTGAGAGAAAGCTATAACAGGTAGGACGCAAGCGAATTTTATATTCTGTCACGAGATCGGTGTCGATCCATTCTGCGGCTTCCCAAGATTTATGAAATTTGGCACGCAGTACGCCCATGGATACGAGCATCTGCTTTCCATCTGGATGAATATCTAATAATTTAATTACCCAATCAGTATCGGGTGCAGAAGTCACAGCATAGAGGGTGAATTCTGCTGTGCCAGCTATGCTTAAATTTTCTGCTAGCACATCGCCCTTGTAGACTAAAACATCCCAACGTTGATGGGTGGAACGCTGATCGCAGGGTACATAGGCTGTGCTGGGATTGGGAAGGCGGGGGTCGTAAACGTAAATATCGGGTAAAGATTCAATCGTTGCTTTTTCGGCTTTCAGTTGATGCTTGTCATGTAGGAATAGATCTTTGTTCTTTCTGTATTTATCCAGATTAGAATTCTTATCATTAAAATCTTGAAGAATGAGCCAACGATTTTCTCCCATCAAAAATAGTTGTGCAGTTGGTTTCCTGTCGCTGCGCAATCGCGAGCCTTGACGTTGGGTGACGATACCGTTATCAATTCCTTTGAGCCAGTAGTCAAACCAGTCGATTTGCAGTTCGTCAATGTGGGAAATCGCAGCTTCACCAAAGTCAACCTCTCCGACCTTGGGTAGCCATGGCATATGTTGCCATGGGGCAACAACTAAATGTTGAGGCTGTCGTGTTGCTAGTTTTGCCATATGGTAGGTGTTCAGTGTGGCTTCGATAAACAAATCTGACCAACCTGCTATATGTAAAGCGGGGATATCATAGCGATCGAAATAGCTGACAGGATTTAATTTCTGCCAGTAAGGATCGTTCGGCTGCTGATTGCCAATCCAATCAAACCAAAAGTGTTTTACCGATTCTTGAGCTTCTGATTGGAATAGCTCTAAGCGATCGAGGGGCGCGAAATTTAGCCATCGCTCCATTTGTTTTTGCGCCTCAAACAACTGTGTTGCCTGTGGCTCTTGTTTGAGGAACTGCGCCCGATTTTGAGTGAGCTGTAACGCCCAAGTCAGGACGAAGTCTAAGCACAGAGCGCCACCAAAATAAAACCAACCATGATAAAAATCTGCTGTTGCCATGGCTGGACAAATTGTTGTCAGTCCCGCTGGTTGCATCACCGCTGCTTGAAACTGAGTTACCCCTTGATAAGAGAACCCATACATGCCGACTTTCCCATTTGTCCCTGATAAGATTTGAGCGCACCACTGTACTGTGTCAAACCCATCTTCATACTCATGGCGAAAGGGATAGAACTCGCCGCCCGAAGTGCCGCAACCTCTAACATCTTGGATGACGACGATATAGCCTCGATTGGCATACCAACTCGGATGGGCGTAGGTAACCGTGGAAGCGATCGCTCTCCCATAGGGCAACCGCATTAAGAGCACAGGTAGGGGCACATCAACACCTTTGGGACGGTAAATATCCGCAGTGAGGTTAACGCCATCTCGCATGGGGATAGGAACCTTGCGCTTGATCGTGACTTTAGAATGGAAAGAAGATAGCTTAGGTGTCATGGGCTGGGTTCTCTCACTTAAACGCTCTAGCTTGCATAGAAGATTTCCAATATTCTCGCATTCCCCAAAAAATCAGATTGGGATCGAAATGCCAATCCAGAATACCCCCAAAAATCCCCCAATCACAGAACCTTTCCCCATCGCCACCTGTGACCACGATGTGACTGTGAGGAAATCGCGATCGCCAGTCTTGCACAAAAGCTGTTACCGAGGCGATCGCACTGTACGCAACACCACTTTGGATCGCAGAAATGGTATCGATCGCCCAGCGGGGTGGTAGCTGTGTAGGGAGGTCTACAACAGGTAATGCAGCCGTTGCTGTCTGTAGACTTTGCACCTGTGTCCGCAACCCAGGCAAAATTGCGCCACCGACAAACTGGTTAGCGGCATCCACACCTGTAAACGTCAGCGCTGTGCCTGCATCAACCACCAACATCGGTAAACCATAGGTAGCCGTTGCCCCCCACAAAGCCAAAGCACGATCTACGCCCATCGTGGCATAAATGCCCTGAATTGGAATTTGTTGGGTGGTCACGATCTGGGTTTGTGGCAAGCCATGCCAAGGCGTAATGAAATCGGGTACGACTGAGGCGATCGCGATCGGGACAAATTGGCTTGCGGTGTGAGTATCTGGGAATAATTCTGCGAGCTGTTCGGCTAAAAGCGAAATTTCATCATGCTTACAGGCGTAGTTTGCGATCAAGTCAGAGGCTTGAAATACCCCTACCTTTAGTCGAGTGTTACCAATTGCGATCGCTAACCATTGTCTGTTACGCATATTTAGGCATAATATGACGAGAAATTACTTAGTATACGAATATGCCAAGAGAACCCAGAAAACCAGACGAATATATCGTACATCTCAAATTGGAAGGTGGGCATGAAGTGCATATACGGTTTAACACCATTGAGGAGGTTAAGACTTGGTATGCATCTCAGTTTAAAGCCAAAGCCAATGAGGACGATCTATTACCCTTGCCTGTCAAAGCCGATCTAAATGAGATCCTCTTGGTTCGTCCCAAACGGGTATCGGCAATTCATGTCGAACCAAATTTCTCATCTAGCGTTGAGATGTTTTAATCTCAATCACTCAACTTACGGGGGACTAGAGCATGTAGCGATTAACAGCTACGCAAAAGAAACTTGCATCAGCGAGTTAGGTTAATGCTAGATTTAATCCGCGCAGAGCGTTCGGTGAGCGCTCAGTTGAGGCATGGATTTTGTCCATATTTTTAGGTGTGGTTTCACTGCAAACCATTTTTTGCTGTAAGGTTTAAGAGATTTCAGGCACTAAACCCAATCTGTCACAAATATTTAGGGAATTGGTATAAGAGGGGTAGGAATACTTGGCACAATCGCGTGCAGCGCTTTTTCGGTGGACTCAAAGCAGTTGTCTCGACCGATCTCTGCAAGTAGCCCGCTACGCTCTAGCAGCCGCTCTACCTCTGGGCGTAGGGCGCTAAATATCAACTGACAGCCATGTCGTTTGAGGTCGCGATAGATTTCTTCTAGTGCGACGAGTCCAGTAGTGTCCATAATCGGAACATAGCGCATTCTCAAAATTAAATATTTCACATCTGGGGCATCTCGTAGAAACGAGACGAATTGCGCCGCAGCACCAAAGAACATGGGGCCATCTAGCCGATACACGGCAATCTGCTTGCTAAACTCCAGCGGTACACCAGGGGGAAACACGCTCTCTTCTGGCATTTTTACGAGACTCAGTTCGCTCATGCGCTTGATAAACAAAATTCCTGCTGCAATCAGACCCACCTCAACTGCTAGTACCAAATCAAAGCAAACCGTAACGAGCCAAGTCAACATCATGACGGAAAAGTCGGCGTAGTTTGTATGCACTAAAAAGCCGATCGCTTTCCATTCCATCATGCGTACGCTCGTCACCATTAATATGCCAGCGAGTGCCGCTAGAGGAACCTGTGATGCCAGCGGAGCCAGTGCTAAAACGATCGCTCCCAAGGCTAAGCCGTGAATCACGCCCGAAAGACGGGTCTTGCCACCCGAACGCACGTTCACCGCTGTCCGCGCGATCGCACCCGTAGCAGGAATGCCCCCAAAGAATGGGACGACGATATTGGCTAATCCCTGTCCGATCAGTTCTCGATCGCTGTTGTGGCGATCGCTGACGGTCAAACTATCGGCAACCACTGCTGACAGCAACGATTCGATACTACCTAATGCTGCCAGAGCGATCGCGGGATTAATCAATTCTCGAATTAGCCCAAAATTATCCCAATGGGGAATGAAATGCGGCATCGGTAATGATTGCGGAATCATGCCAATTGTCGGCACATCTAAATGACAAAAAGAAGCAACCAGTGTGGCTACGACCAAACCGACTAAAGAGCCGGGAATAGATTGATTGATGCGATTCCAGAGTAGCTTGGTGGCGATCGTCAGCACCGCCAATCCCGCTGCCGCCCAGTTGATGCCTTCTAAATGTATTATCGTTTCCCAAAAAGCAGGGAGAAAATGCTCTTGACGTGGCAACTGTAAGCCAAAAAAATTGTTTAACTGACCGCAAAAGATAATTACAGCAATCCCGTTCGTAAATCCTGCGGTAACGGGGTAGGGAATAAATTTCACCATTCGGCCTAGTTTGGCGATGCCCAGAGCCACTTGGATAATCCCTGCCATTACACCTGCAATCCATACTTTCTCAATGCCATACTTGGCAACGATGCCCACCAGCACAACCGCCATCGCTCCTGTCGGCCCCGTGATTTGCACGGGAGAGCCACCAAATACTGCTGCAACAATCCCTGCGACGATCGCGGTATAAAGTCCTGCTTGGGGCTCTACACCACTTGCCACCGCAAACGCCAATGCCAAAGGCAATGCCACCACTGCTGCGGTGAGTCCTCCTGCTAAGTCCCCCCGCCAATGAGAAAACAACCCATGGGGGCTGAGGTGCTCGCGCTCGGCTGTATTTGTTTGTGTCATGTTCTCCTCATTCCTACGATGAATTTTGTTACTTCAGCTTTTTCCGAAATTCTCACAGTTCAATCCCAGATTTTCCTTGGAACGTAGGGGCTGAAATGAATTCAGCGTCTATATTGGGACGAGCAACGATGGAATTTTTACGACTTCCCGAATGCGATCGCGCGATTCCTTTTGGTTCTGGCAGGCGATCGCGCGTCTTCATTGCTAAAATCTCCAATGTTGAACAGGTTGCAAAAAACTTTGGTGCAGTCATGCAAGAAGCGATCTTCAAAGTAATTGCAACGTTTTTGTAGCTTTACTTAAGTATAACTAATTGGTTTTAAAACAATAAAGTGGATTTTAGCTAGGTGATCGCTTCGGAAAAAGGCCTTCATGAGTTGAGAAGTCTGGTGGCTTTTAAAATACTAGACAGGTGGGAGAGTTAAAGCCGCAAAACATCTAGTTCTTATGATTTTCACGAAAATCCAAAACATTATATGATGTAAAATTCGGGAGCAGAGCATCTTTGAGGTAGCCGTGAAAAGTTTGTGGGACGATCGCGAAGCGAAGCAGTATCAAGGGGATTTAGCCCTGCGGGTCTATACATCACGTTTGTTGGGACGCGATCCTTCGTTGGTGCTGCATGGAGGTGGCAATACTTCAGTCAAAATTCGCGAACAAAATCTCGTCGGTGAAGAAGAAGAGATTCTCTATGTCAAAGGCAGTGGTTGGGATTTAGAGACAATTGCCGAAGCTGGCTTTGCCCCCGTCCGCATGGCTCACCTATTGAAGCTAGCGAAACTTCCTGTTCTCTCAGACTCGCAAATGGTGAACGAGTTAAAAACCCAGATGACCCGTGCCAGTGCGCCTGCACCATCGGTCGAGACCATTCTACATGCTAGTTTGCCCTATAAGTTTGTCGATCACACCCATGCCGACGCCGTAATCTCTGTTACCAATACATCGAATGGATGGGAACGCATTCGCGAGATTTATGGCGATGATGTCGTGGTGATTCCCTACGTGATGCCGGGGTTTGACCTAGCCCGAGTCTGTGCTGAGAAGTTCGCTGCTGAAAAGTGCGATCGCACGATTGGCATGGTGCTCATGAATCACGGCATCTTCTCTTTTGGTGCAACTGCTGCTGAATCCTACGAGCGCATGATTGCCCTCGTCGATCGCGCTGAAGTCTATTTGCAAAAGCATAAAGCTTGGGAAATTTCACCGATAGCCCCATCCCAAACTTCATCTAAGCCTTTATCTAACTCACTAGAACCTCAGCCGTTACGCTATGCCCTCGCCCAACTGCGTGCGAATGTATCAAGGGTAGCGGGATTTCCTATGATTTTGAGCCGACAGGTCGATGAGAACAGCCTAGCCTTTGCCCAACGCGAAGATGTCGGACAGATTTCCCAGCAGGGGTGTGCCACACCCGACCATGTAATTCGCACAAAGCGTTTGCCACTGGTTGGTAGGAATGTCAGAGCCTATGCAGAAGCCTATCAAGCGTATTTTAACGAACATGCCCAAACTGCAACACAGCCAGTTACTATCCTCGATTCCGCACCACGAGTCATCCTCGATCGCGAACTGGGGTTATGCGCGATCGGGCGATCGGCAAAAGATGCTGCGATCGTCGCGGATATTTACCAGCATACGATGGAAATCATTCAGCGTTCCACCAGTTTAGGGGGGTATCAAGCGCTCCCTGCCAGCGATATCTTTGCTGTGGAATATTGGGAACTGGAGCAAGCGAAGCTCAAAAAAGGAAGTTCCTCTCCAGCATTTACAGGAGAAATCGCCCTAGTCACGGGAGCAGCATCGGGGATTGGCAAAGCCTGTGTGGATTCGCTGTTACGGCGTGGTGCCGCAGTGGTCGGTCTGGATATCAATCCTGCCATTGAGACTTTGTACGATCGCTCTGATTTTTGTGGCATTACTTGCGATGTTACCGATGAAGTTGCGATCGCTGATGCCTTGGAACGAGCCGTTCAGACCTTTGGTGGACTCGATATGTTGATTCTCAATGCTGGCATTTTCCCATCTGGATGCCGCATCGATAGCCTTGACACGGCAACTTGGCAGCGAGTGATGCGCGTAAATCTTGATGCCAATTTAATCTTAATGCGCGAAAGCTATCCTTTTCTCAAATTGGCTCCAAAAGGTGGACGCATTGTTGCGATCGGCTCCAAAAACGTTCCCGCTCCAGGTCCAGGAGCCGCTGCCTATTCGGCTTCCAAAGCAGCATTGACCCAACTGATGCGGGTTGCGGTTTTAGAATGGAGTGGCGATCGCATTCGGATTAACTCGCTCCATCCCAATGCCGTGTTTGATACGGGTATCTGGACGGAGGAGGTATTGCAGTCCCGCGCCAAGCATTACGGGTTGACTGTGGAGGAATACAAGACCAATAACTTACTGAAGGTCGAAGTCACCAGCCGCGATGTTGCAGAGCTAGCAGCAGAAATGTGCGGGTCGTTGTTTGCCTGCACGACTGCCGCTCAGGTTCCAATCGATGGAGGCAATGAAAGGGTAATTTAAATCCCCAACTTATCTTTATTTGGGATATCTAGCCAAGCGATCGCGACGAATTATCATTTCTGCTTTATGCTAAATTGCTTTGGCTCGATTCTCTTTCGGAAAACTACCAGAGCTTAATTTGTACACATCCATATCTTAAACTTCGTATAAACAAGGCTTTAACTTCACCTTCTACCATTCGGTTAGTAGTGAGGATTTGTTTTGGAAATTATTAAAGCAATTACAGCAATTTGGCTTTTACTTCTACTTGGGGACTTCTTGTCTACCTTTCTGTATCATGTACCTGAGCATGTATTTGGCAAGTTTCACACAATTGTGCATCACGGCAAAAACCGCAGTTTCCTTCATTATGCGGTCTTAACTAGAAATCCACTCGTTATCCTTGACGGAGTTCTTGGTGCACTGCCCTACTTTATCTTTACCCCTTGGTTGTGGCAGCTATCTCCAGTTGGAACGGTGATTGGGCTTTTGTTGGGTGAATTTCATGTGGTTTGGCGACATGTTTCTATTTTGAAATGGAAAACCCCTGAGCCTTTTCTTACCCTATGTAATTTACTATTTATCACCACACCCGAACGGCATTGGCAACATCATCTCAATGCCTTTGCCGCCTATGGAGATATCTTTACTTTTTTTGATGCGCCAGCCCAAAAATGGTTGACCTTTCTCCGTTTTGTGAGGCGTAAGTTTAAGCAATCTAATCATGTTAGAACGGCTAGTTAACGTAACGCTCTTTTTTCTACAAGCATCTTTGTGACTTCGTCTGCGGGAAGTGGCTTGCTAAATAGATAGCCTTGAATCGCATCACATTTGAGTGATTGTAAGAAGTTTAATTGTTCCATGGTTTCTACGCCCTCGGCGATCGCTTTTAGCTTGAGACTATGAGCCATGGCAATGATTGCAGTGGTGATGGCAGCATCATCACTGCTTATGTTTATATCTCGAATAAACGAAATATCGATTTTTATCTTTCTCACTGGGAACTGCTTCAGGTGACTGAAGGAAGAATAGCCCATGCCAAAGTCATCAATCGAAATCTGTATGCCCATTTTATAAAGTTTCTGAAGCAATGCGATCGCGGTGGCTTCATCCTTCATAACCACGCTTTCGGTAATTTCTAATTCCAAATATTTTGGATCTAGACCAGTCTCTTCTAAAACCTGTGCTATCGTTTCTACGAAATCAGGAGATTGAAACTGGCGCACGGAAAAGTTAACGGACATACCTATCGGTAGCAGTCCCATATCCTGCCAAGCTTTATTTTGCGAACAGGCTTGACGCAATACCCACTCCCCTAAGGGCACAATTAACCCATACTCTTCAGCTTGAGGAATAAATTTTCCAGGCTCAAGCAGCCCAAGTTCGGGATGTTGCCACCTAACGAGTGCTTCCATTCCTATAATCTGCCCTGAATTGAGTTCTACCTGTGGCTGATAGAACAGGCGAAACTCAGCATGATGGAGTGCTTTTCTAAGACTATTTTCCATAAAAGCATGTTCAAATACGCTCATGCCGATCACATGGGTGTAAAGCTGATAATGGTTTCTTCCCTGTTCTTTAGCGCGGAACATAGCGGTGTCAGCATTTTTCATTAAAGTCTCTGGATCTACTCCATCATTGGGATAGAAACTAATGCCGATACTCGCACCAATATGAACTTCCTGTTGGTTAAGGATAAAAGTTGCTTCTAAACTTCTTAAAATCTTTTGTGCGACGCTAATCGCATCTTCTGCTCCTCTAATTTCTGGCAATAAAATCAGAAACTCATCACCTCCCATTCGGGCGAGGGTATCACTTTTGCGGATAGATTTGAGTATGCGTTGAGAGACCGCTTGTAAAAGCGTATCGCCTGCCGCATGCCCTAGGGTATCGTTGACAAATTTAAATCGATCTAGATCGAGAAATAGAACCGATAGGCTCGGAGCAGATTCATCGGGGGTGACGTGACTGTTCTGTGCGTTTCTCTCTTGCCATTGCCTTTCTGCTAAAGCGATCGCTTGGTTTAATCGATCTCTAAATAGCGATCGATTGGGAAGATCGGTTAGGGAGTCATGAAAAGCTAAATGGGCAATCTTGGCTTCGGCTAGCTTTCGCTCTGTAATATCCTCGACAGTGCCTTCATAGTATAATAGCCGTCCTTGAGCATCACGAATCGCACGGGCATTTTCAGAGATCCAAATTTTCGTACCATCTTTACGCCGAACTTGAGATTCAAATCGCCAAATCACATCTTGGGCTCGGAGCGTCTCAACAAATTCGATTCGTCGTTGCGGATCGACATACAATTGAGTTGAGATATCCGTCAATTCATTCATTAAGTCTTCGGGTGAATCATATCCATAGATACTGGCAAGCATAGGGTTTGCCGTGATGTAATGCCCATCCTCTGTTGACTGAAAGATACCTCCGACAGAATTTTCAAAGATACTGCGATACTTTGCCTCTGCTTGTTGGAGCGCTGCTTCGGTAAGTCTTTGTTCGGTAATATCATGAGCTAGAACAATTCTTGCAGGTTGTTCGTTATAGGGAAGGGAATGGGAAGTTACCTCCACAAAAATGATGGTTCCATCCCGTTTGCAATGTCTTGACTCTTTTGAGAACAGGGTATCTTCAGGCACTGTCTTGAGGCGCTTTAACAATGCAGGTATATCTTGCTGAGGGCAAATATCTTGAATGGTCATCGCCAAAAATTCTTCGCGACTATAGCCATAGTGCTGAATTGCCGATGTATTTACACTCAAAAATCTGAGTGACTCTGTATTGTAAATCCACATGGGATTTGGATTGCTTTCAAATAAAAGACGACTGCGCTCTTCTGATTCTTTGAGAACCTTCTGCGTGCGATCGCAATCGGTAATATCTTCAAATTTATAGAGAAAGTACCACTCGCCACGCTTAGACTGCAAAGGATAAATGCTAAACAGGATATTGACACTTTGACCTCCTTTACGCAGGCAACGCATGGTCATATGACAGATGTCAATATCACCAATGAGTAGCCGATCTTTGGTGAGCACATAGGTGGCAAGATCGTCGGGGTAAGCGATCGCAGCGAAGTTTTGCGTCTTTAATTCGGCAGCAGTATAGCCAAGGAGTTCGCAAAAAGACTGACTGACTTCCCAAAAATCCCCATCTAAAGATGATGAAAACACACCAATCGTGGCATTTTCTGTTTCCTGAGCAATGCGTAGGATCTTTTTGAGCTGCTCTTGCTTGATCAGTTCCTGATAAAACGGCCTTAAATTATCTAACCTTTCCTCTGACAATGGCTTATCGACTACGAATGTCTAAATATTAAGGAACTGAAAATTTGCATGTGATGATCGAGGTATTGATTGCCTACTCTCTACATTCTATTTCTCTATATTCTATCGTTGATTAGGAAGATGAATATTTACAGATTTCAGGAGTCATTTGCCCAAGGGTATACCTCTATAAACCTTTAGATTGGCATATATACAATCTATTTATGCAAATGGTTAAGTCGTTATTATCCAAAAACGAGTATCCAAAAACGCCCTCTTTCTAAGAGGGGTCAGGCATCATCTTTTCCGTAGAATTTACCTGTTTGTGATTTCTGAGACATGATAATAGCATTGAGCGATCCGTATTTATTCACGAAAAAATTCGTTTGAGATATTGGTTCTAATGGCTTCTGATTGTTAATGAATTTAGGATGAAATTCTGGATGAGATTGTATCTAAAAGAGCTAAAGTAACCTCAGTTCAGGATAAGAAAACCTGAAACGCTATACATCCCAAGAATCCCCCCCAGCCCCCTTTGAAAAAAAGGGGGGAGAACTTACTTGTCCCCCTTTTTTCAAGGAGGATGCCCGATAGGGCAGGGGGATCAAACCTCTCGGTTCCAGCAAGTCGGCTTGATTTGTTCCGAAATCCTTAACCCGAACGCAGGTTAAAGTAGTAAAGATAAAAGATTAAGAGATTGTGCTTTCCCATTCTACAAATGGAAATGCATGAGATTTGGACGAAAATAGACTACGTTAAATCCTTATGGGTAAAGGTTTTGGCATCCTTGCCGCTGTAGCTTGCCACAATATGACCATCACCAATCAGTCGATATTTGTAGGTAATCAGTCCTTCTAGTCCCACAGGACCGCGTGGGGGCATTTTTTGGGTGCTAATGCCCACCTCTGCACCAAAGCCATAGCGAAACCCATCGGCAAAGCGCGTAGAACAGTTATGAAAAACACCAGCAGCATCGACATCACTTAAGAAGGTAGCAGCGGCATTTGGATCCTGTGTGACGATCGCTTCGGTATGTCTCGATCCGTAGGTGTTGATATGCGCGATCGCCTCTTCCAACGAATCCACAATCCGAATCGCCAGGATCAAGTCGCTGTATTCAGTAGCCCAATCACTATCCGTAGCTTGCAGAAGCTCTTTCGTCTCCCCACCGCACTGTTGCATGATTTGCAACGTCCGATCGCATACGCGCACTTCCACACCATGATTTTGCAAAGCTTGAACCGCAAAGGGTAAAAAATTGGCTGCGATCGCAGCGTGGACCAAGAGTGTTTCAATCGCATTACAAGCCGCAGGATATTGAGCTTTGGCATCAACCGCGATCGCGATCGCTTGGGCAATCTCTGCACTGGCATCGACATACAAATGACAAATGCCCTCCGCGTGACCTAACACAGGAATGCGGGTATTTTCTTGGATGTATCGGACAAATTGATTAGATCCTCTGGGAATAATTAGATCGATCAGCGAGTCCATTTGCAAAATTGCTAAGGTCTCAGCACGGGTCGTTAAAAGTTGGATCGCATCTGGAGAAACAGACAGTTCTTTCCCTATCTCGGCTTCCTTGAGGGCTTGATGAATTACCGCCACGATCGCTTCACAGGAGTTAACCGCCTCGCTGCCACCTTTGAGAATGACACCATTCCCAGATTTAATTGCCAAGGCGGCGATTTGTGACACTGCATCAGGTCGAGCTTCAAAAATTACACCCACAACACCTAAAGGACAGGTAATGCGCTCTAGGGTTAAACCCGTATCCAGCTCTCGATGAATTTGGGTAATCCCCACGGGCTCAGCCAATCGCACCATATCCCTAACTCCCGCAACCATACTCGCCAACTTGTTGCGATCTAACTTGAGACGATTGAGAATGGCAATGGGCAACTGCGCAGATTTAGCCGCCTCAACATCTTTTTGATTGGCTTGTAAAATCCGATCGCCGTTTTGTTCCAAAGCAATGGCGATCGCTTCGAGAGCAGCATCTTTGGCTTGGGTTGGCAACTTAGCAAGGGTTCGCGCTGCTGTACGCGTGACTTGGACAGATTCAGCCAGCGATCGGGTTAGAGTAGTAGTCATATAGAAATTCAGTTGTCAGAGATTTAGAGCCCATTAGGGCTTAGGAATTTAGTCGTTTAGGCATGAGGTGATGGGTTTGCTTACATGCTAAAGGCTAATAGCTAATTATCCACGATCTCTATGCGATCTTTAGGCGCTCATGGTCTAATCAACAATTTGGATGCGACCTTTGGCAATGCAGTCAAAAACATGAGAAATTTGGGAGTTTTGCTGTTCGCTGAAGGTGCGATTAGAAAAAATCGAGTTGTATAGAGCCTTACTGAGATATAGATACCCTTTACGGCTAATCTTACCTGAGTTGAGAATCCGAAACACGACTTCTTCAACGGTCAACTGATCGGTCGGTCTACCTTTGGTTGTCTCTTCAGGTAGTTCAAACCGATCTGAAGGCGGTGGGCTGTCTAACTGGAGTGTTGTCTTGAACGTACCCACCCGACTAGGGAGAGGAGTCTCTGGCACCGAATTCGTGTCTTTGGGAATACACCGCGCGATCGCTGCTTTCAATAAAACGGGCTCAAAGGGTTTGGTGAGATAGTCATCTGCACCGAGTTCCATGCATTTCATCACACTTTCCATCTCCTCGATCGCTGAGATCATGATCACGGGAATTCCACTCATAGCTTCGTTAGACTTGAGTCTAGAGAGTACGGTGTATCCATCTATTTCAGGCATCATAATATCCAGCAAAATCAAGTCATATCGCCGCGATTTTGCCATTTCTAAAGCTTCTCGTCCATTCACAGCCATCGAAAAATTGAAACCCTCGTTTTTTAAGCGACGCGCGAGCGTTTCACGATTCATCTCATTGTCATCAACAATTAAGACATTAATATCCCTATTTCCCATAGATAGCGTGCTTCCCCTGTAGCAATTGGACTATGTTTAGTGTTTCTCTGAGCAATTGCAGGCTCAGTAGGCTCAAGCGATCGCCAACCTGTAGGCATGACATCGCCTCGTTAGGCCAACTCTCGAATCACCAAAGGTTGATCTGAGCAAACGACGACGCGATTTCGTCCTTCTCGCTTAGCTTGATAGAGGGCTTTATCGGCATTGCCAATCATTTGATCGGATGATGATGTTTGGTATGCAATATTTGTGGTTACCCCAATACTAATCGTGACGTACTTGCTCACTTTAGACAAAGCATGAGGAATTTCCAGAGCCTCAACACTATCACATAATTTCTGTGCTATGAGCATAGCACCGTCAGCACTGGTATCAGGCAAGATCACAGCAAACTCCTCGCCCCCATAACGCGCTGCTACATCCCTAGGACGACAGATCGTCCTTTCTGCAACCATCGCCACTTTCCGCAAGCATTCATCCCCAACCAAGTGTCCATAGGTGTCGTTGAACTGCTTAAAAAAGTCAATATCAAAGATAATCAACGAAAAAAATTCTTGATTGCGCACCGAAGTTTTCCACTCACGAATGAGGGTCCGATCGAAGTAGCTGCGATTGGCAATACCTGTCAGTCCATCTTGTCGCGTCATCAGCTCAAGCTTATTTTTGACCTCTTCGAGTTCCTTATAGGCTTCTCCAAGTTCCTTATAGGCTTCTTCGAGTTTTAGGCGATTGAAGGTCTCTTGATCGCGCAAGCACTTTTTTTCTAAGCTAGCACTGATACGGGCTTTGAGAATAGTGCGATTGTAGGGTTTGGTTAGATAATCTTCAGCGCCAAGCTCTATACAAGCTGCTATGCGATCGACTTCATCGAGGGCTGAGATCATGATCACGGGGATATGTCGCAAATGAAGATCGGCTTTGAGGTATTCAAGCACTTCATAGCCATTGATCACAGGCATCATAATGTCTAGGAGCACGAGATCGATCTTCTCGGCATTGAGAATTTCGATCGCCTGCTGACCATCTACTGCCATCCGAGTTTTGCCATACCCTTGGTGTTTAAGATGACGCTCTAGTAGATCGCGGTTCATCTCATTGTCATCAACGATCAGTAGAACAAAATCCTTAGTTGGTGACATATTTTGTTAGTAAAGCTTGGATTTTGCCTAAAAGCCGTGCGAACTCTACAGGTTTCGTGTCGTAGTCATCACATCCAGCATTGATGCCTTTTTCGCGATCGCCTGCCATGGCATGGGCAGAAAAGCCGATGATCGGAATTGTTTGGGTTGAGGGCATCGATTTGAGCTGCTGCGTTGCTTGCCAACCATCTAAAACGGGCAAACTCATATCCATCAAAATTAAGTCAGGATTTTCCGTTTGAGCCATGGTCACACCTTCTGCACCATCCAAGGCAACAACGATTTGAAACCCTTTGCGTTCTAAGCGACGCGAGAGCATATCTCGGTTCATTTCATTGTCTTCGACTAGTAATATCTTTGGCATTACCGCTGTTTCTTGTTTGATATTTGTCGATGGCGTCGAAAGGCGTTTTATGCCTAGCAAACTAGTGATATTTCAGTGCCTAGAAGCAACTAGCACTAGCAATAATGACTAGGGAGGAACACACCCTAGATTTCTTAAAAAAGTATAGTCCCCTCTAAATATATATAAGTATAATGCTATACCCTAGAAGCATGGAGTATAGCGGCTTTCATTGCAAAA
The DNA here is from genome assembly GCF_036349135.1 of Tumidithrix elongata BACA0141. Classification (NCBI taxonomy): domain Bacteria; kingdom Bacillati; phylum Cyanobacteriota; class Cyanophyceae; order Pseudanabaenales; family Pseudanabaenaceae; genus Tumidithrix; species Tumidithrix elongata. The sequence goes on along the minus strand of NZ_JAZBJZ010000017.1, from coordinate 19,521 downwards.
ACGATCTAAAGCTAATTATCTGCGCCAAGATACCTTGGGTAGGATTTGAGTTAGATCGATGCGATCGCGATATTTCACGGCAAAATTTAACAACGAATCCAATAAGGCATCAGACAGGAAATGCGGTTGTAAGCCAAGGTCAAGCAGATTCGTATTCTTGGCATTGAAATAATGCTCTTCCAGCTCTACGCGAGGATTATCGAGGTGATCGATTTCTACCTTGATACCCATGGTTTGACCAGCTTTTTGCACCATATGGGCGAGGTCAAGTACGGAGAACATTTCGGTAAATTGGTTAAATACGCGCAATTTGCCCTGTTCGGCGGGGTTAGCGATCGCAATTTCAATACAACGCACCGTATCGCGAATATCTAAAAATCCGCGTGTCTGACCGCCTTTACCATAGACCGTGAGTGGATGCCCGATCGCCGCTTGAATGCAGAAACGATTTAAAGCCGTGCCAAAAACGCCATCGTAATCTAGTCGGTTAATCAAGAGTTCATCCATACCTGTTTCTTCGGTGAGAACCCCATAGACAACGCCCTGATTTAAGTCCGTTGCTCTTAGTCCCCAAACACGGCAAGCAAAGTGAATATTAAGTGAATCCTGACATTTACTAACGTGGTAAAAACTGCCTGGCTGTTTAGGATAGGGCAGGGTATCTTTGCGACCGTTGTGCTCGATCGTGATATAGCCTTCTTCGATGTCAATGTTAGGGGTGCCATATTCGCCCATCGTGCCCAATTTGACCAGATGACATTCCGGGCAATGCTCTTTGATCGCGTAAAGAATATTGAGCGTACCCACCACATTATTCACCTGCGTAAGCACGGCATGTTCGCGATCGATCATAGAGAAAGGAGCCGATCGCTGTTCGCCAAAGTGCACTACTGCGGAGGGTTCAAACTTCGCGAAGGCATCTTGCAAGAAATCGTATTTGGTAATATCCCCAATAAATAGGTCGATCTTTTTACCTGTGAGATCTTGCCAATGGGCGATCCGCTTTTGAATCGAGGCGATCGGGGTAAGTGTGTCTACCCCTAACTCGCTGTCCCAGTAGCGCCGAATCAAGTTATCGACGATGCCGACTTCGTAACCTTTATTTGCTAAATGTAAAGCCGTAGCCCAGCCACAGTAACCGTCACCACCAATTACTAGTACTTTCATGAAAATTCCGCTTCCAGCTTAACTAAAATCTTAAAATTTGCTTGTTTTTGGCTTAAGATTTACCCTATCAGGAATTGCTCCTCTTGCTGCACGAAAATCCATATTTTTGTGATTAAGATTACATTAAGGTGGTAAGTAGCGATCGCTAGACCAGCTCTTCAATTCATCCCATTTTCAAAAAACTGAGACCTCTATTTTTTAGCCACCACTGCCATAACTTAGGAAGCAGAACTTAGAATCTCGATCTGTCGCAAAGGTCATTAAAATTAGCAACACTTATAAACAAGCGTATAGAAAGAAAAAAGAAGCTTGTAGAAAAAAAGAAGAGGAAATCAATCTAGGCTATTCTCTAGAGCATTGCAGAACTAAAAATGGATGGAACCTATGGCGACAGATGATTTAGATAGCAATTCCAAACATATTCATCAGGTCGATGGTCAAACAGCGATCGCCCATGTCAAAGCTGGCGAAACCTATTTGGCGAAAGGCAATATTCTAGAGGCGATTTCTAGTTTAGAAAAAGCGATTCAGCTAAATCCCGAACTGACCATTGCCCATATCACGATCGGGAATGCCTATCAACAGCAAGGATGGCAGGAACTCGCGATCGCACATTATCAAATTGCCCTAGAACTTGAACCCAAAGCTTTCACACCAGAGTCCCATTTAAATTTAGGCGATACACTACAAACTAGAGGAAAGCTAGAGGAAGCAATCAGTAGCTATCAACACGCGGTAAGTCTAGAGCCGCTCAACACAAAAGCCTATCGTGCACTCACTGCAATTTTTATCGCTCAAGGGAATACAGAGGCAGCAGCGGAGGTTTATGCCCAAGCAACGGCAGCAGATATCGATTTAATCGGTGCAAAAGACTATAACGATTTGGGAATTGCTTGTTTGCAATTAGGGCAATTCGATCGCGCGATCGATCACTTTCACCAAGCCATCACTGCCCAACCTGATTATGCCGATGCCCATTGCAATTTGGGCAATGTGTTTGTGCAGCAAGGCAATCTGCGGGACGCGTTGATCTCTTACCAAGAAGCTTTGGATATCGATCCCCGATTCGATCAAGTTTATTTCAACTTAGGGTTAGTCTTGATAGGACTCGATCGCAAAGAAGAAGCGATCGCATGCCTACAGGCTGCGATCGAACTCAGACCCGGCTGGCCGGAAGCTCAAGAAAAACTGAACCTTTTGCAAGCCAATACCAAAAAGTGAATAAATACTGAAGGCAAAGCAAATCCTGTGTGGGATATGAAGAATGCTTCTGTGGGTTAAAAAGTTCAAGGAAATAACCTCTGCATTTTCCAAAACTCCCCCTCCACAACCAACCCCGAATTCCTCAAACCTTAACGACGAGGCGTCGCAAATACCTGTACCCAGTAATACCGATAGCGAGAGTCTGGAGCACTGGCGTAGCCAAACCCAATTTCTGTAAACCTAGGATTGAGAATGTTAGCGCGATGTCCCGCACTATTCATCCATTGTTGAAGGGTGTCCGTGGGATTTTGTCCGCCCGCAGCAATGTTCTCGCCTATAAAACTGTAGGTATACCCTGTGGCTTTAATTCGACTTGTCATACTGGAACCATTACGACCTGTATGACTAAAGTAATTGTTTTTTGCCATATCAATCGCATGATTTTGAGCTGCTTTTCTTAATTGTGAAGATAGCTTGAGCGGTGCTAAACCGACCTTCTGTCTCTCTAGATTGGTTAGCCGCAAAAGTTCAGCTTCATAGGCATTTTGGCTCGTATTTTGAGCGATTGGGGTGTAAAGGTTGGTTATGGGTCTGGCGATCGCAGGGGTAGCCGTCCATGCGGCAATCCAGAGAATATGTACGGGAATTGAGGCGATCGCCATCCTTAACAATTGTGAAGAGCGCATTGCGTTTTAAGTGACTGTGATTGATAAGTACTTGAATTTAGCCTTCAGACTGCTTATACGGCACTCAAGTTCCAAGCTGTTGAAATTTAAAGGGTTTGCTGGCTAGATCGGTTCAAATCTCGCCGTTATGTATGCCCAATTATTTAAAGCCACCCCAGCATTTTTGAAACGTTTACCCTGCTTAAATTTTCATTGCCATAAACAAGCAAATCATTGTATGGTATTTTGATAGGTGGCGTGAAAACGTCAAAAAAAGTTAAATGTTATACAACACGCAGCACATTCGATTTTAAGTTTTAAGTGCACAAGTCTTTTTAGTCATTGCTGCTGCAACCCAACTCTTGAAGATTTCAAAATATAGAGGTTTCTCAGTATCATGTCCATTCGTCTTTATGTTGGCAACTTGCCATCCGAATTAGATCGTCAAGCGTTAGAAAAGATTTTTAATGAATCCGGTGATTCGGTTTCCTTAAAAGTAATTACCGATCGCAAAACAGGTAGATGTCGTGGGTTCGGCTTTGTGACCGTTGGCACGCCCGAACTAGCAGACACCGTAATCGAAAAGTTTAACGGCTTTGACTTTAATGGAGCCGTCCTAAAACTTGAGAAAGCACTTCCCCGCAGCAAAGGTAAGTCAGAAGATGGCGAAGGTGGTGAAGAGTCACCTCCCGATGCTGAAGGTACACCAAGCGTAGCCGTCTCAACTGTTCCTGCTCCTACCCCCAAGACTGCTGCTAGCAAGCGCAGCAAGTCTAAGCGCTCAGGTGGTGGTCGCACTGCTTCAACCTCTTCCTCTTCAACCTCTCTCGAAGCACACCAACCCGATCCCCGTTGGGCTAACGAACTTGAGAAGTTCAAGCAGCAACTTTTGGCAGCCCAAGCTGTGAATTAATTCGTAACCTCTATATAAATCTTCAAGAAACAAAAAGGGAGTAAGTTTATCTTGCCCCCTTTTTGTGTTTGTGTTTGATACTAGGACTTAGATCGTGGAAACCCTTTATGTTGCCTTACCTGTTGGTGTGGGCAGATAGGGACGTTGATCGGTAACAGGTGGCTGCATCCAAAATCTGAGCGTGTATACAACGAGCTGTTTAAATTCATTCCAAGCTCTCTCGGAACGTAGATAGGACTCGGCACTAAAGAGAAAAAATTCAGGTTTAATGCGCAGACTCGGTTTGAGTGGCCAAGGTCGATCGTCCGCATTTCTTCTGGCCGTCTCAGTGGGATAAATCGTTCGTAAAGTAACATTTAAGCCTTGATTCCGAAAGGATAAAAAAGTACGGCTACCCTCTAGGGGTGTGGCTAGGAGCAAAATTTTGGCGTGAGTTTTAGGATCGACACCAATAATTTTTTTCTCTTCTAGCTTTTTGATTTCCTCTCCGCTACTGCGGATGGTCAGACCACTAGCTTCAACTAGGATGGAAGATCGAGGTATCGCGTTTGGAAGTCTAGTCAGAAAGGCACACATATCATCAGCATCGGTCATTGGAACTTTGTTTAAAGGCTCTGTGGGCGCCTTGCGATCGCTAAAATATCCGTCATAACGCGCATCATACTTAAGTCCAATATTTGTAACTCCCGCACGCGAGGCAATTTCATCTCTGACGGTTTCACGAGTACGAAAGGGTGGGTTTTCAGGCGCAATGGCGCAGGGATAACCAGCGGGGAGACCAGTCTCTTTGCCCCCACTGACCAGAATAATTGGTTTGCGAATAGCATTCTGCCAAACCCTTGCAGCCTCTAGTAAACTGGGCTCATAGGGAGTGTTATCGGCAAGTACGACAATCACTTCAAATACATTCCGTTTAATATCCGCGAGATCTTGTTCGGTGAGGTTGACAACTTGCCGTCTCTGCGATTGCTCCATTGCATTATCGCCTTGCTGCTCTAGATAGCTGATGAATAAGGTAGAAAAGGCATTATTGCTGGCGATCGCAAAAATAATGAAAGCAATCAAAATCTCTAGACTAACTTTTTCAAGTTTAGCGAGGGCATTTTTGTTATCAACTTCTTTTCCACTTTTGACATAAGACTTGGGATTTTTGAGTCTGAGTAAATTAAAAAACAACAGGAGTAAAATAATTCCCGTAACGGTGAAGGGAAACGTGAACAGATCGATAACGAGTTTAGGAACGGGCTGATCGACAAATCTGAGATTGACAAAGCCAATAATGAGAACTACACCAAAAATAAATAGCCCAATATAGCGAAACCACTCTTTGGGAATGATATTAAATAGATTGATCAAGATTGGAATGGCAACAATCCAAACCAGAATGTTTGTCAGAAGATCAAACATGATCCCTCATGAAATTTTTACTAGCCCGCAATAGGGGAATATCCTAGTTAATCAAGTCCGATCTGTAAAGGTTATCGTCTAAAGTCATGCTAGTTCTGTCCAAGATTTTGCCTCTGTTTCTTGCACCTTTAGGGTTGATTTCAATTTTATTGGGTGCTGCGTTGATTAGCCTGTGGTGCGATCGCAGAAAGCTCAAAAGAGCGCTTGGTTTTGTCAGTCGCAAACCCAGTCGAATTCCGATGATTTGTGTGGGGATGGCTTTAGTGGTGTTGTTAGTTAGCAGTAACGAAGCTTTTGCGAATACCTTGATGCGATCGCTAGAATGGCAAAACCTACCACCGGTCGAATTGCCTAAAGCCGATGCAATTGTAGTTCTGGGGGGTGGCACAAAGCCTCTGATCGCACCACGCCCTTGGTATGAAGTGAATGAAGCTGGCGATCGGATCATCCATGGCTCCAGACTCTGGAAACAGGGCAAAGCCCCTTGGTTGATCGTCAGTGGTGGCAGAGCCGAGTGGTATGGCGAAGGTGGCAACCCAGAATCTCAGGATATGTCCGAAATCGCTCAACTCTTAGGGGTTCCAGCCTCAGCAATTCTCCAAGATTCGACCTCATTAAATACGAGAGAGAATGCCGTCAATGTTCAACAAATTTTGCAATCCCGCAAGATCAATAGGATTCTACTCGTAACTTCAGCGTTACATATGCCGCGATCGCTAGCGATTTTTAAACGATTAGGGATCGAAGCGATCGCCGCACCGACCGACTTTTGGGTTGTCAATAATACCAATGAAAAAGGCTGGACAGCGATCCTCGATTTTCTGCCCAACGCTGAAGCATTACGAAAGACCAACAATGCTCTCAGAGAAATTGTCGGTCTTTGGACTTATACGATTTTGGGTTGGGCTTAAATATCCTTTTTGCTTTAGAACGTCGAACCGTTCCATCCCCAGAGATAACCTTTGGCATCGGCAAATTCAATATAAATGCGGTTTTCGGAGGCACTCAGCGATTTAGCTAACTGTTGGCAAAAATCTTTACTCATCGCCTTAGTTTGCTGTGCGGTGATACTACCTACGCTTTTGATCTCCACATAACAGGTCGGTTCTAGCGTTCCACCAAAGGTCATTGCTACATTTGGCTCAAAGGCTGCCATGACATAAGATTCAGGCTTACCTAAGTGATTTGCTAAAGCCGCAGATAGTTTTTTAAGCAGGGCATCTAAGTCAGGCTTTGCTGGTGCAGAAGTTGAGGTTTGAACTTTAATTAACGGCATAAATTTCAAGAACTAAGAACTGAATTTAAGTATCCATCATGGCGCTAGATCCTAAATCTTTAGACAAGCATATTTGTTACAGAAATATTTATAGGAACTGTGTATTTTAATACCATTACTGAAATTGCTTAGAATAAGAAAACAAAAGCTCACAATCCCTAAAGTAAACAATTACCCGATCGCTCACACAAAACGCTGAACTCATTGGTAACATGGTCTCTTCTCTTCCCTATTTCCCCCCCTCTACTGAATTTCGCATTCGACCCGAAATTTTAGCGTTGCAGTCCAGCTTAGTGCAGTGGCGACGCGAGTTGCATCGATGGCCCGAGTTGGGCTTTAAAGAAAAGCGCACGGCAGAATTTGTTGCCAATAAGCTCACCGCATGGGGAATTCCCCATCAGACAGGTATTGCGCAAACAGGTATCGTCGCCACGATCGCAGGAGGTGGAAAAGGCAAAGGCAAGGTACTGGCAATTCGAGCCGATATGGATGCTTTACCCATCCAAGAAGAAAATATTGTTTCCTACCGATCGCAAATCGATGGCATGATGCATGCCTGCGGTCATGACGGACACACGGCGATCGCCCTCGGGACAGCCCATCATCTTTGGCAACATCGTCACAGCTTTGCAGGCACGGTCAAAATCATCTTTCAGCCTGCTGAGGAAGGGCCTGGCGGCGCGAAACCGATGATCGAAGCGGGTATTCTAGAAAATCCTAAGGTTGATGCGGCGATCGGACTGCACCTTTGGAATAACCTTCCCCTTGGGACAGTGGGCGTGCGTGCAGGCGCTTTGATGGCAGCCGTAGAATTTTTTCACCTACACATTTTGGGTAGAGGCGGTCACGGTGCAATGCCGCACCAGACCGTTGACTCGATTTTAGTCGCAGCTCAGATTGTGAATGCCATGCAAACAATCGTTGCACGTAATGTAAATCCGCTGGATGCTGCGGTTGTAACCATTGGGGAACTGCACGCGGGTAGTGCTATCAACATCATTGCCGATAAGGCGCGAATCAGTGGCACAGTGCGCTATTTCAACCCAGCTTTAGCCGATTTAATTCCCAAACGAGTCGAACAAATTATTGCTGGGGTGTGCCAAAGTCATGGGGCTAGCTATGAGTTTGACTATCAAAAGCTCTATCCACCTGTAATTAACGACCATGCGATCGCGGAGTTAGTGCGATCGGTAGCAGAGTCGGTTGTAGAAACGCCAGCGGGAATTGTGCCCGAATGCCAGACCATGGGTGGCGAAGATATGTCGTTCTTTTTGCAAGCTGTGCCTGGATGCTACTTCTTTTTAGGCTCGGCAAATCCTGAAAAAGATTTAGCCTATCCACACCACCACCCTCGGTTTAACTTTGATGAAACCGCACTGAGCACAGGTGTAGAGATTTTTACCCGTTGCGTCGAGAAATTCTGCCAATAGGCTCAGTTACATGAATACGTATCCCACTATACTTAAAGTTAAATAAATTTAATAAAAAGGTTTAACATGACAGCCAAAATTCAATTAGCGCGTGGTGTAGATGAGGAAGTTTCGGATGTAAGGCTGACCCGCTCTAAGGATGGCAGTACTAGTACGGCAACATTCATTATTAACGAGCCGAACTGTACGAGTTCTGCAAACAGTGGCTTAACCGATATTACAGGCTTGTTTATGATCGACGAAGAAGGTGAGTTGGTTACCCGCAACGTCAATGCTAAGTTTATCAATGGCAAACCCGCTGGCATTGAAGCCGTCTACAAAATGGAAGGCGAAAGTGAGTGGGAGCGATTTATGCGATTTATGGATCGCTATGCCGAAGCCAATGATATGGGATTTAACAAAAAATGAAACCCTCGAATCCTTGTCCAGATCCGCCCACCTATCAGGTTAACTGTGCAGTCATCACTGTCAGCGACACCCGCACGCCCGAAACAGATAAGAGTGGGAACTTTATTAAGCAATCGCTATTGAATGCAGGGCATTTAATCGGCAGCTATATCTTGGTTAAGGATGAGCCAGACCAAATTCGCCAACATATGCTGGAGTTGGCACAAATCCCTGAAATTGATGCTGTGATCTTGAATGGGGGAACAGGGATCGCGCCTAGGGATACAACCTACGATGCGATCGCAGGCTTATTAGAAAAGACCCTGCCCGGGTTTGGTGAAATGTTTCGCTATCTGAGTTGGCAAGAGGTTGGTTCTAGGGCGATCGCTTCTCGTTCTGAGGCAGGGATTTATCAAGGCAAGCTGGTGTTCTCATTGCCCGGCTCTAGTAATGCGGTGAAATTAGCGATCGAGCAGCTCATCTTGCCTGAAATTATCCACCTCGTGCGCCAATTAAAAGGCTTACATTAGCTGCTGAACTATCAGTGACTGAGCGGAGCCAAACTCAAGAATTGGGTCGCTTCTCCACGATTTCCAGTAAATTTCCATCTGGGTCGGTAAGAAAAATGATTTTCTGTCCCCAAGGCATCATCTTGGGTGGGTTGACGTTTTGCACTAGACCTTGAGTTTGGCATTGAAGTAGATGCTGATAGATCGTCTCTAAATGGTCAGCGGTCATGGAAAGTAAAAAGGAATGGCTATTCATTGCAGAGTCCTGATTTTCGCCAAATAATTTAGCTAGCCAGATCCGATCGTAAATGCCAATTTTTAAGCTGCCGCTAAGCCCTTCAGTCCCATCTTGCGCGATCGGCTTGTCAAATTGAAACCCCAAAACCTCGCGATAAAATGTCACAGAGAGATTGACATCTGAGACAAATAAGGCAATATAGTCAATTTCCATGGCAAATATTCTGTTTGATAATTGATATGCCCTCTGCTAGAATTATCATCTAGGTTTTGCGCTGGTGTAGCTCAGTGGTAGAGCAGCTGATTTGTAATCAGCCGGTCGTAGGTTCAATTCCCATCACCAGCTTAAGGGTTTCTCTAATCATTTGCAGCAGGGGCGTTCAAATTGAAGGCAGCTTTGCTTTGTCACACGACATAACGAACGCATACAAGGGAATTTCAGAGGTATTTGGAATCACTCCAAAACCTCTATAGCAATCCTCAATGAGTTGTATTCATTTGTAGCGCAGGCATCTCGCCTGCAAGGGCTGGAAACCCCTAGTACGTTCACAAACAATTAAGAATCGCTATAGATGTTAATTTATGCATCAGATAGTCCTAACTCTATCCAACTAAAGCGTTAGGATGTAACCGAGTAGTCATTTTTGCATCAGCGTAATGGTAATACCATTTTCAAATTCAGATTTGTTGCAAATTCACTTGAAATTGATATAACTACTAGTCCTTAATTTATTGATTTTTCATGTATGTCTTCTTTTAAATCAGAACCGTTTTTGTGGATTCACTTAGCTGGAATTGTTACTTTTCCCGTCTTTTTAGGTATCGTTTGGTTTGGTTTATCGGTAAGCGATCGCTTACCGATCCTGTGGCTAGAAATTCTGCTCATGGTAGGGGTGGGAGTTCTTCCTATTTTTTTGATGCAGTGGGCTCGTCCTTTTGAAATTTTCAGCCTTCTCGTTTTAGCGATGAAGCCTGATAAAATCACCTTCCAACAACGACAGATCTTGAGTTTATTTAAAACACCAAGACAGCAAATCCTCAGCGCTGCAACAGCACTGGCGATGGTGGGAATATTGTATGGGCTATATCAATTGCCCCCCTTAACTGCGATCGCATCTTCTGTACTCACGCAATCTCGTTTTGTCGGGCTATTGATTGCCTCTATCGCATTTGCGGCTGCGAACCTATTTTTGCAAGTACCCATTAGTGTTTTAGGGGTGTTATCGACTGGCGAACAACAATTTGCCAAGATCGAACCCTATCCAACGGAAAAAATCCCTCAAGATTTTACATTGACTGGCTTTCGGGTTGATAAAATTATACCTATTAAGCCAGTTCCTCCAGAAAAGTAGGGCATGCACCCCGTTAGGCTGCTGTCCGAATTCGCCAGATATACAATGCAGCCTTCAACCCTTAAAGTTATGAAGTTTCAACCCCACAATCATCATGAGTCCGCTAGGGAGCTTAATAACGAACTGAAGAACGAACTGAAGGACGAGCCAATCCTATGTCCCCATTGCCGCCGCACTGCCAGTAACGGTATTAAATGTCAGGGCATATGTGTTGCTGACAGCAGCTATTGATTTTTGTTAGGGGTTTAGGGGTAGGGAAATAGCAACTTTTCTCTCCTCTGCGTAGGTAGATTGTAGGTCAGGTAAGGGATGGGAAAGTTCGCCGCCATCTGCGATCGCAGGTGGTGTATAGGTTGTTGATAATGGAAGCTCTATAGGTGGATAAAGCCACGATGCAAACAGCTTCGTCATCTGCGGCATCAGGAGATAGGTCATGGTAGGAACAGCGATCGCGGTGATGACTGCTACGCGCAATACGAGAGGCAATAAGACCAATAGCTGCTGGAATGTTACCGAGATGATGGTAATCAATGGGAACACAGTCAGCCAAGTCACCAAAACCATCTTATAGCGAGGTGGAGGGGTAATTGTGGGTTTGCCGGGAAGCGTGAACCAAGTTTCTAAGCCGCTTAACACCTGAATCTGAGGTGGGCTAATCGTAAGGGGTTCGGCTATGGCGAACCATTGCTGGCGCTCCGCCGAGTTTTCCCAATGGCGTAAGTTACTGAGGCGATCGAACTTAAGAATAATGCGATATTCAGGATCGTCAGCATTGACTGGACGAAAAATATTGCTGCCCAAGTGACCGGGAAATTGCGCGCAGGCTGTGGTGACACCAACCAGAAATGCTTCAAATTCCGCTATGCATTCAGGCTTGACCCGTCGCGCGATCGCAACAGTCACGGATGGGTCGCTAAAGCTATTTTGGCTTTCCGACATTATGAAAATCTTGATTTGATAATTCTTGGCTACCCTACAATGGGCTCGAATACTACTATAAACCAGCTCCTATTCTAAGGTTCAATTCTAAGATCCAAATTCTAAGCTTCAAGAGAAACAATCTGTATTTTTATTTCTTGTTTTTTTCGGGCAGGTTACGGGGTGCGATCGCTTGTCCATCATAAAAACGTCTTTCCAGCTTGCTCAGACCGTACCATGCGGCTCCTGAAACTAGCGTTACTAGGATGAGGAGAACTCCAATGGGAGTTGGAAGTTGAGTGTGGAGGAAGGCAAATAGAGAAGTACTTGCCCAGGCGATCGCACCCAAGATTGCCATACCCAGTTTGAGCCTTTGGATGTTCTTGAGTGCGGCGCTACAACTGGCACATTTAACCGTATGGGAATGGTAGCGATCTAAGAGCTTCTCTGTGGGGATTGCAGGCGGCAAGGTCTGCCCAGCAAAGGGATCGGCATGATATTGATTTACCCAGGTTCGCAACTCTGTGACAAAGCGATCGGCTCCTGTGGGCAGATAAAATGCTTTTGCGAAGTTAGGGCTTCCTCCCTGTGCCTCTAGATAACGCTCTTGAAAGTGCAAAAAGATTTGGTCGTCTTCCAAAATCGCATTCTGGTTAGTATGGGAATACCAACGGGGGGCGAGTTTCAGGAAAAATGCTGGAACTTTAGAAGAGAACTTAAATGGAAATATTGCAAACAAACGACATTCTCCTTTACGGATCGGCGTAGCGTAGACCACTGTGAGCGTTCTACCAAATTGTTTAGAGGTGAGATCGTGCCACATTAATGAGGGCGCGACGAATGTGGTGTCTTGTCTTCCTAATTTTCCTCGCCGAGGGCCTTCTGCCCAAGTACCGACAAATCCCTGTTTACTGGATGCTACTACCTCTAGATCGGCAGGACTGGCATTGGCACGATTGCCGACGGAACGATGATGAGTAAAGGGAAGGTGGCTGGAATCCAATACGTTCTCTAACAGGGTGAGCGCATCATAGGGCAAGTCGCGGAATGTTGTGAGACAGACCCACTCGTCTGGCGTCTCTAGCAGTGGCTCAACTAGAGGAACCTTCGTTTTCAAGGCATTCTCGGGCTGACCTGCATAGACAAAGAGCAAACCCTGTCGAACTATGCTGGGTAATGTCTCGGCACAGGCACGTTTAGACTTTTGGGCTGTGCCATGCTCGGGCTGTTGGGGAATGCGATCGCAGGAACCATCCCCAGTAAAAGCCCAGCCGTGATAGGGACATTCTAGCAAGCCCGCTTCGGTAATTCTACCCTGAGAGAGAGGCGCAAGACGATGGGGACAGCGATCGGCGAACACCTGCCAAGTTTGAGCCTGTTTATCCCACCAAATCACCAAATCTCTCTCTAAAAGCGTAAATGTGGCCAGTTTCGCTTTATCTAAATCCTCTACGTAAAAGATGGGATACCATGCTTCTTTGCCGTCGAACTGTGTGGGATCGCTTCCCCCTGCGGGAATCGTATCAGTTTCTAAAAGATTCAATCCGATCGCGCCATCTGCCAAAGTTATCGTAGAAGTTGTCATGAAAAATTGTGAAAGCTAGGAAGTTCCAAAAATAGCCTAACTCATTATCTTAATTCTTGGTGCTAGAGCGACTCTACCTTTTGACAGGTTGTCGTTGTCTTGGTTGGGGCTGACGCGATCGCGGGTACTCAGACGGCCGCTTTTTCTTGGGCTCAGGTTTAAACCATACCTTCCATACCCAATCGAGAATGCTATCGAGCAGGGTCGCTAATTCTAAAGCAGCTTTACCGATCTGACGGACAATGCCTGATTTTCTGGGTTGGACAGGCTTAGCTCTGCGGCGCTGAGGGGCTTGACGAGGTCTAGATTCGGGCGAGCCTAGATCTGAGCGACGGATGACTTCGCGGGACTGTGAATTTTGGGATGGACGGCGGGGGGAGTTCGATGGTGTTCTGGAATACCCTTGAGAAGCGTCATTGGATAGCTGCGATGATGAATATAGCTGCGATCGCTCGTTATAGGATTGCTGATAGAACTCATCATCCGCCGAACTGGGCAATACTGGGCGTGGGGCAGTACGGGGCAGCACGGGCATTTGAATTTCCTTATGATTCGCCAGCGAATTGGGGCGGAGGCTGCGAGGCTCGCGGTACGAAGCATTGGCAAGATGGGTTTCCAATTCCTTGGTGTTGGGAATTTGGCTCATGACCACATTCGTTTCAAAAATTTCCACGATGCGCTTTTCTGGCATTTCGGGAACAGCGATCGCTGGCCAATCCTCCTCGACAAAATCTTCGATAAAGGGTTCGTTGACAATGCCCTCTAGCGACCAGTAGCGCATGGCTTTTGCCGCACCTAGCCGCAGACAATTCCCCGCATGATCGAGAATTAAGGCTTTGTTCCCATTCTTGGGGCGCAGCCCCCGCCCAATCATCTGTAGATGTAGCGCCACAGACTGAGTAGGACGGCAAAGCTGTACGACTTCGATTTCAGGCATATCGAAGCCTTCCGTAAATAGATTGACATTGGTGAGAACTTTGGTAGCACCTTTACGAAAGCGATCGAGCGTGGCAAGACGGTCTTTGGCGGGGGTGTCACCATCAATGTGTTCCGCTGGAATTCCCGCTTCCTGATAACCCAAGGCGATCGCTTTGGAATGCTCGATATTGATCGCAAAGGTGACGCACTGCCGACCTAGGGCATATTGCTGGTAGGTACTGACGGCTTGCCCTGCTACATAGCGTCTGTCGATCTGTTCGGCTAAATCTCCCTGATTAAAGTCTCCCCCTGTAATGCGGATGCCTTCTTGGGGCAAAAAGCTCTCTGGAGCCAAGACATCATAGTCGGCAAGAAAGCCCCAACTAATCAATTCATGGGTGTCGGGACCTAATACCAAGGATTGATACACCTCTTGAAAACCCTGTCCATCCAAACGGCAGGGCGTGGCGGTTACTCCCAAAATGTAAGCATCGGGAAAGTAGGTCAAAATTTTGAGATAACTGGGGGCGAGCGATAGATGCGCCTCATCAACAATTACGAGCTTGACATCTAGTAGCTGAAACTGTCGTTGTTCTAGCCGTTTGACCAATGTTTGCACCGAAGCACATTGGATCAGTAGGTCTAGATTGAGCGGTTGTCCTGCTTTGATCGTGCCGACGGGTTGCCCCGTAATTTTTTCTAAGGTTTTTTGCGATTGCATCAGCAATTCTTCGCGGTGGGCAAGCACTAAGGACTGTTCGCCGCGATCGCAGAAATGCTTGACGATCTCGCTAAATGTGCGCGTTTTCCCCGATCCTGTAGGCATGGACAATAGGACTTGTCGCCTGCCTGCCTGCCATTCGCCATAGATATCTTGGATAGCTCTATGTTGGTAGTTGCGAAGCTTTGACATATTCAATCGTCCCAGTTGCTGACAATTCGTCCGATAGCATACTAGATGATCGCTTGAATGTCGCTGTTCTCAAATTTTTAATGTTTTTAGGGGCTTTTACTGGTTAGACGACCTCGGAATTTTCTGTTTCTGAATTTTCTGCGAAGATACTTTTCCAAACCCGTTTCAACTCCCCAAAAATTCTCCAGAATTATTTCGGGTTTATCGATCCCCAATTGCCCATACCCGATCGCCATGCTCGAATTTTGATAGACAAAGCGATCGCAGCCATCACTCATGAAAAGGTTCACAACATGTAATAAAAAAATTCACGATTACCAAATCCCGTGAATCAGGCATCAATCTAGGTGCAAGCCTAGAAGCAAGGAATATCGTCTGAGCTAGTTTAAGCCTTTATCCTTAAACCGCTTATTCTGAATGGATTTCAATATTTTTGTTTTTTGTTTTATATTTTATATAATTTAAAACACAAAATTCTAAAAAAAGCATTTATCAGGCTTGAGCCCTATTCAAAGATGCTAGGCTTTTTCAAAGAGCTATATAAATCTTCGGAAACTGAATTAGGGATAGATCTGATTTTCTAGAGTCTTTTCTTTCACCCGCGCATAGTCAATAATTCATTCAGATCAACTTAGGAAGCATTGGAGCATACAACGTGAAATTAGCAGTCTACGGAAAAGGTGGTATTGGTAAGTCCACCACAAGTTGCAACATCTCCGTTGCCTTAGCAAAACGGGGTAAAAAAGTCTTGCAAATCGGTTGCGATCCTAAGCATGACAGCACCTTCACGCTAACGGGTTACTTAATTCCTACGATCATTGATACCCTTGCCGAAAAAGACTATCACTACGAAGATGTCTGGCCCGAAGATGTAATTTACAAAGGCTATGGTGGTGTGGATTGTGTAGAGGCAGGTGGGCCTCCTGCGGGTGCTGGCTGTGGCGGTTATGTGGTTGGTGAGACCGTCAAACTGCTCAAGGAACTCAATGCTTTTGACGAATACGATGTGATTCTGTTTGATGTTTTGGGCGACGTCGTTTGTGGTGGTTTTGCCGCACCGCTCAACTATGCTGATTACTGCCTGATCGTTACGGACAACGGCTTTGATGCTTTATTCGCTGCCAATCGCATTGCTGCCTCGGTACGGGAAAAGGCACGGACTCACTCGCTACGGTTGGCTGGTTTGATCGGCAATCGCACGAGCAAGCGCGACTTGATCGACAAGTACATTGACAATGTTCCCATGCCTGTTTTGGAAATCTTGCCCCTAATTGAAGACATTCGCGTTTCTAGAGTCAAGGGCAAAACCCTATTTGAGATGGCAGAAAACGATCCAGACCTCAACTATGTCTGCGATTACTATCTCAATATTGCCGATCAACTTCTAGCCATGCCCGAAGGTGTCGTTCCTAAGGATGTCGCCGATCGCGAACTATTTACCCTACTCTCTGATTTCTACCTCAACCCCGCCGCACCCCAAAAGTCTGAAGAACTTGACCTGATGATGGTGTAGGGAAAATTGATTTAGATATAAGATTTACCCCACCCTAGCCCTCCCCTTGCAAAGGGGAGGGAACAAGATCTCCGATAACTGACAACTGACAACTGACAACTGACAACTGATAACTGATAACTGATAACTGATAACCTAGTAACTTATGACTCTTGCTGCTGAACCTCAAGCTTTGAACTTTGAGTGTGAAACTGGTAACTATCATACCTTTTGCCCAATTAGCTGTGTCGCTTGGCTTTATCAAAAAATTGAAGATAGCTTCTTTTTGGTAATCGGCACAAAGACCTGCGGCTATTTTCTCCAAAATGCGATGGGTGTGATGATCTTTGCTGAGCCTCGCTATGCCATGGCTGAGCTAGAAGAAGGAGATATTTCCGCACAACTCAATGACTATGAAGAACTGAAGCGCTTGTGCTTGCAAATCAAACGCGATCGCAACCCCAGCGTCATTGTCTGGATTGGGACTTGCACCACTGAAATCATCAAAATGGATCTAGAAGGTCTAGCGCCTCGATTGGAAGCTGAGATCGGAATTCCAGTTGTGGTGGCGCGTGCCAATGGTCTCGACTATGCGTTTACGCAGGGCGAAGATACCGTACTCGCAGCCATGGCAGCGCGTTGCCCAGAGAAAGCGCTAGAAGGCGAAAAGAAAGAGCGACTTGCGATTAGTTCTTTGCTTAATTTTGGCAAAAAAAAGGAAGAAGTCGATGCCGATGAATCTGGCTATGTGAAGCATACGCCACTGGTTCTATTTGGTTCGCTCCCCGATCCTGTTGTCACTAACCTGACCTTAGAACTCAAAAAACAAGGGATTAAAGTGTCAGGCTGGTTGCCTTCTAAACGGTTTACGGAGTTGCCAGCGATCGAAGAAGGCTACTACACCTGTGGCGTGAATCCCTTCCTCAGTCGTACTGCTACAACGCTGATGCGTCGTCGCAAGACAAAGCTGATCGGTGCGCCATTCCCCATCGGCCCTGATGGCACTCGCGCTTGGATTGAGAAGATCTGCTCGGTCATGGGCATCACGCCTCAAGGCTTGGAAGAACGGGAACAGCAAATCTGGGAAAGTATGGAAGACTACTTGCAGTTAATTCGTGGCAAGTCGGTATTCTTTATGGGTGACAACCTATTGGAAGTCTCTTTGGCTCGCTTTTTGACCCGTTGCGGTATGCACGTTCAAGAGATTGGCATTCCCTATATGGATAAGCGCTATCAAGGGGCTGAGTTAGAACTTCTGCAAAAAACCTGTAATGACATGGGTGTTCCCTATCCCACGATTGTAGAGAAGCCCGATAACTACAATCAAATTGAGCGTATTCACCAACTCAAGCCCGATCTCGTAATTACGGGTATGGCTCATGCGAACCCACTCGAAGCACGCGGCATCAATACCAAGTGGTCTGTGGAATTTACCTTCGCTCAAATTCATGGCTTTAGCAATGCCCGTGACATTCTAGAGCTAGTAACCCGTCCGCTCCGTCGCAACAATAGTCTTAAAGACTTAGGTTGGGACAAGCTGGTACGCGAAGAAGCCAAGGTCTAGTTCTCATTAAAAAAAGGAAACGCCTCCATATGGAGGTGTTTCCTTTTTTCTTTACAACCCATTTCCAATTAGGACAAATGCTGACCAGTAATAGGGATGATTGTAATTAATCTCTCCCTGCTTTACGGGGCGGCGAATCATGGTTAGCTGTGCTTCCCTGAGCGAAGTTGACATACTGACATTTCCCTTTTGTAAGTTGCCATAAAATGACTCCATCAACAACTGCGTGCCGCCATCAGAGACCGTCCAGAGGGAGGCAATGGAAGCTTTAGCCCCTGCTCTTTGCACCTGATAGCCAAAACCGAGAATTTCTGCGCCATTCCCAGAACCGCCTAATCCTGTCTCACAGGCACTGAGAATGACTAGATCGGTGTCTTTTAAATTCCATTCGTTAATTTCGGCAAGCGTCACCTTACTCCCATCACCAAACAACACGTAGGAATCTAATGGGCTACCCGATTTGAACTGAGCGTGCGTAGCAAAATGCACGATCGCCTGTCCTACAACTTTTGATTTTGTGGCAGTTGCTGTAAATTCCCCTTCGATCAGCTTTGTCGTATTCGTAAAAATTGCCGCGATGCGATCGACTTCGGAAATGGTTGCAGGTAGCCCACTGAAACGAAAGCGAGTTTCACCACCTTTGCCGCCAAATGCACCAGCGAAAATGCGTAAATTTGCTTGAGGCTTACTATCTGGATCGAAAAGACTGTAAGCAATCAAGTTATTGACGCGATATTTTTCCACCAGCCACTGTTTGCCATCATAGAGCGCCGCAAGGGGAATGTAGCGCAACTTACCATCGGGTGCGTAGAGAATCGTGGTAGCTTTGGCAAGTTTTAGATCCGCTTCAATTGGTTTAATCAGAATGTCATAGAGCTTTTTACTAGAGTCTTTCACATCAATAGAGGTGTAGTCTCGCAGGTCTGCGCGATAGTCGGCGATCAGTTTCTCAAATTCTGCTTTTTTAATCGCAACCGTGCGATTGACGGGGAGGGTATTTGCCGAGAAGACGATAATTTCAAGACGATCGTCGAGAATCAGAGGATAGATTAAAACTGCGCCTTGCGGCAACTTTTGTAAATAGTCAGGAACCTTATTAATTTCTGATTTTGGCAATTGCTGAATCTTGTTTGCCAGATCGCGATTCAATTCTGGGATTTTCTCATAGCTAATAGCTAAAAGCTGACCGCTAATCGCTTTTTCTGGCTCTAAAAGTTCAACTCCCTTTGCCGTGCGATCGCTGCCTTTGACATTTTTGAGATAGTCTTCGAGTTCTTGGATTTTGAGTAAGTCGAGAACTTGTAATGCTTCAGTAACACGACCTTGCTTGAGCAAAAGATCGGCAAGGGTACGATAGGTATCGGCAACGGTTTTAGTAAAAGACTGCTGTTCTTCTCGACTGAGTTTCTTTAGATCGTTGCGAATCGATTCGCGTACCTTAACGGATTCTTTAAAGAAAAGAATGGCTATTTCAGCTTGAGACTGAGCATTCAGGGTATAACCAATATTGTTGAGCGTTTTCCCTTCTGTAGAGCGATCGCCGACCTGTTTGATAATTGCAAGGGCTTGCTGGTAATACTCCAGT
>NZ_JAZBJZ010000016.1:0-61722 GCF_036349135.1 Tumidithrix elongata BACA0141 | reverse complement strand
TTCATTTAGCTCACCTTCTATAGGGTAGCCCTATTTCCGCCCTGCTGTACTAGCCAGTTGTGGCATGGACGGACAGCTCACCTATGTCAACTCGGCTTTTGCCCGTATGTTGGGACGTTCTGTCAAAGAATGTCTCGAACTCACTTACTGGGACATTACGCCGATTAAATATGCCGATCGCGAAGCCGAGCAACTTCAAATAATCCAGACAGAAGGTCGTTACGGGCCCTATGAGAAAGAATACATTCATAAAGACGGCCATCTCGTTCCAGCGCTATTAACTGGAATCGTAATTTTACGGAATGACGAGCTATCGATCTGGTCTAGCGTCCAAGATATCAGCGATCGCAAGCAAGCAGAAGCAAAGCTTCAAAATCTGTCATACCGCTTAGAGCTAGCGCTACAATCTGCCCAGATTGGGATTTGGGAATGGGATATCGTTGGCGATCGCCTGATCTGGGACAAGCGCATGTGCGAACTTTACGGAGTCAGCCCCTCAGAGTTTTCTAGAACCTATCAAGCTTGGGCAGAAATCGTTCATCCCGACGACCTAATTGTTTCCAACAAGGCTCTACAACAGGCACTTGCTGGCGAGAAGAATTATGAAACAGAGTTTAGAGTGATTTGGAAGGATAGCAGCATTCGCTATATCAGAGCCAATGCGCTGGTGCAACGCGATCCTCAAGGTCAAGCCCAACGCATGATTGGCATTAACTACGATATTAGCGATCGCAAATTTGCCGAAGAAGCCATAAACCGACAACTCGCCGCCATTGAAGCTGCGATTAATGGCATTGCGATTTTGCAAGGAGATACCTATCTTTATGCAAACCAAGCGCATATTAGCATGTTTGGTTACGATCGCGCCGAAGACCTGATCGGTAAACCTTGGACGCTCTTATATTCCGCAGAAGAACTGGCACGGTTTGAAACAGAGGTTTTCCCCTCCCTTGGGCGCGATCTGTCGTGGCAAGGAGAGGCGATCGCCACCCGCAAAGATGGCTCTACATTTACCGAGGGACTATCCTTGTCCTTGACTGAGGACGGTTTGCTGATCTGCGTTTGTCAAGACATCAGCGATCGCAAACAGGCAGAAGCAGAACTGCAACGAACCAACGAAGAACTCGCCCGCGCTACCCGTCTTAAAGACGAATTTCTTGCCAACATGAGCCACGAACTCCGCACTCCCCTCAACGCAATCTTGGGCATGACGGAGGGATTGCAAGAAGGTGTGTTTGGCGATGTTAACGAACGGCAAATCAAAGCTTTAAATACTATTGAGAGCAGTGGTTCCCATTTACTATCGCTGATCAACGACATCCTCGATGTCGCCAAAATCGAATCAGGTCAGATCGAACTCGATTGCACGCCTACCTCGGTGTCTCTACTCTGTCAATCGAGTCTGGTATTTATCAAACAACAGGCTATGCAAAAACGCATTAAGCTTGTAACGAAAATACCACCTAATTTACCCGATTTATTGGTTGACGAACGCCGCGTTCGCCAAGTCTTGATCAACCTGCTTAACAACGCCCTCAAATTTACCCCAGGGGGAGGATGTATCACCCTAGAGGTCACCCACAAACAGCAACAGAACCTTCCTCTCTCTGAGGGAGAGGAACTGGAGGAGAGGTCTTTCCTGCGTGTTGCCGTGCTCGATACAGGCATTGGTATTTCTCCAGAAAATATCAAAAAACTATTTCAACCTTTCATTCAAATTGATAGTGCCCTCAATCGCCAATATCAAGGTACGGGCTTAGGGCTAGCGCTGGTAAAAAGGATTGTCGAACTCCACGGTGGACAGGTGGGGCTAACCAGTGAGGTCGGTGTGGGCAGTTGCTTTTCAATCGAGATGCCTTGCGCGGCATCAGCTGCATCCCTTCCTGAGTCCAGCCCCCAATCGGGCGATTCTGGAGTCGAACCCAGCCTACCAAAACTAGAGACATCCCCCCTGATCTTGTTAGCCGAAGACAATCCTGCCAATATCAGCACAGTTTCGGCTTACCTGGAAGCAAAGGGCTATCGCATGCTCTTGGCAACAAATGGACTAGAGGCTGTCGAACTGGCAAAAACTCACCATCCTGACTTGATTTTGATGGACATTCAAATACCTGAGATGGATGGCATCGAAGCGATGCAGCAGATTCGTCTCGACCCTAGCTTAACCAACTTGCCGATCGTAGCGCTGACGGCATTAGCCATGGCGAACGATCGCCAAAAATGCCTAGAGGCTGGAGCCAATGAATACCTCACCAAACCCGTTAGGCTGAAAGAATTAGTAACTGCTATACAACACCTTTTGGATAATGCTATATAGCAATCCTAAATCGTTTGTGAGGTTCGGGTTTTGATACTTTGACCGCGATAGGACGGGAGTTGGCGATCGTGCCGAAAAATTTATATATTTATCAAACATCAAAGTGCGTTGTTGAGAGATGTTACGCTAGAATAATTACATTAATTGCGATGAAAAGATTTTGTGTCTATTAAGGTGAATTCGGGTTAAGGATTTCGGAACGAAGCAAGCCGACTTGCTGGAACCGAGGGGTACGATCCCCCTGCCCTATCGGGCATCCCCCTTACAAAAGGAGGACAAGTGTATTCTCTCCCCTTTTGTAAGGGGGGCTAGTGGGGGATCCTTGGGATGTATAGCGTTTCAGATTTTCTTATCCCGAACTGACGTTCTATTAAGGTTTACGGTCAAGTCAGTGACTTTAAACTAGGACGAGATCGGTGAGTAAATGGTTGAGGATGAGTTAGTTTAAGTGGCTTTGTAGAAGTTTTAAGTACATCTATGAAGCGAATTAACATCCAGAGATCGAGGCGATCTAAAACATTTTATGCAAAGATTTGTTCCCATCTCTTTCTTCGCATAGGCATAAGGCTTAATAATTATCTATTGAGGTGATTCCTAGGAAACCTATTCCACGTGGGGTAAGGGCAATTCCTCAGTGGTTGCTCTAGATTTTAGGATGGAGACACATTCGATTTGCATCACCAAATTTCTTTAGGGAATCATGACAGTAAATTTAGCAAATAACGCTCTAGGAATGCCCTTCAAGTCCGTGAAATTTGGACTGCATTCTATTGGCACGCGTTTATTTTTGGCGGTGATGGCGGCTGCTTCGGTTGGATTGGGTAGCCTCGGTTATTTATTTTATAACGAACTTAAATCTGTCAGAATTTTACAATTAACTTCAGAAACAGATACTAGAGTCAGACAACTAGATTCCGAACTCCTTAGTGGCGAAAGTTTTTTAAAGAGTCTAGCTGCTGCAACTACTTTTTTGCACGATAGTGGCGTGCGATCGCCCGAAGACTACGAAAAATTAGTGCTTTCGTTTATGCCCGCTCGTCCCAAACTGATTTCGGGCTTTGGCATCATGCAACTTCCTCGCGGCTTGGTCGATCGCGAGTGGTTTGCACCCTATATCGAAGAATCCGTCCCCAATCGCGGCGTAAAATTACCTGAAGATCCTAGATTTAGTCTGGTCGAACTCTGGCAGGTCGATAAATATCCCGAACTGCAATACTTTAAAGATGCCGTTAAAGCCGATCGCTACTTTTGGTCAAAACCCTATATCAACGAAGCAATCTATCCAATTCCGTTAATGACTTTTGCAGGGACGATTCGCGATCGGCAAGGTAAGTTAATTGCCGTGATGAATGGCGATATTAACGTTAAAGATCTAAATCAAACCAAGGATGGGCCCTTATTCGATGATACTGGATATTATGCCTTGATCGCGCCAGAGGGAGGACTCTTGAGTTATTCTCCCGATCCAACCAAAGCAGTCAAGCTTGAAAATGTCTCGTCGATTCCAGCATTAAAGCCAGCTTGGGATAGGATTCAGCGAGAATTAGACAAAGGGAATGAGAAAGGTTATTTGGAATTTGATTCAACCTATTGGGTTTATCAAAAGGTTCCCAGCAGTCAATGGGTGATGCTGCAGGCTATCCCCTATCAGATTGTCGTCAGACCTGCTTTGTTGGGAGCCATCAGCGCCACGATCGTGGCGGGGTTCTTTTTGGTTTTGGTAGTTTGGTTATTTATCCGCTTTCTCAATCGTCGCTTGCAGCCCATTTTAGATGTTTGCGATCGAGCGATCGACGCTCCAAATCGTTCCAGCGTACCCAAAGATGAAATTAGTCGCTTATCTGATGCTTTTTTTAGTATGGTAAACCGACAGAATTTGCTCTTAGAGGAACTGCAACGAACCAACGCCCAGCTCATAGAGTCAAATCGCCTTAAGGATAGTTTTCTTGCCAATATGAGCCACGAACTGCGGACGCCTCTCAATGCTATCTTGGGCATGACGGAGATACTGCAAGAGGAAGTCTTTGGTACGGTCAACGATCGCCAAATCAAAGCCTTAAAAACCGTCGAGCGTAGCGGCTACCATTTACTGGAATTGATTAATGACATTCTCGATATTGCCAAGATCGAATCAGGTCATCTAGATCTCGACCTCACCTCTATTTCCGTAGTTCCCCTATGTAGATCTAGCCTAGAATTGATCGAAAAACAAGCTCTCAAGAAGAACATCCAACTAGAGTTCAAACTCCCAGACAATTTGCCCAACATCTATGGGGATGAGCGCCGCATTCGCCAAGTCTTGCTCAACCTGCTCAACAATGCCGTCAAATTTACACCAGAGGAAGGACGGGTTACTCTTGAAGTTAAGCCGACGACTCTCTGCGATCGCTTAGATGGGTCAGAGAAAAAGCCAGAGAGGTCTGCCGTCCAATTTGCCATCACCGATACGGGCATTGGCATTGCACCCGAAAACATCAGCAGACTCTTTCAGCCCTTCATCCAAATCGATAGCGCCCTCAATCGCAAATATGAGGGCACTGGTTTAGGGCTGGCTTTGGTGAAACGAATCGTCGAACTCCACAGGGGGGAAGTGAGTCTGAGTAGCGAGTTGGGGGTAGGCAGTTGCTTTGCGTTCGTCCTTCCTTGCGATGCTGCGGCAACCACCATGCCAACGCAAGAAACCCAACCTAACCTCAAAGCGAGCCAACCTCAACCAGAGATATCCCCTCTGGTCTTGATAGTAGATGACAACGCCGCCATTATCAGTTCAGTTGCGAGCTATCTTACTGTCAGAGGTTATCGCATGGTTTTGGCAAAAAATGCACGGGAAGCCATTGATTTAGCGAAAACTCAGCCTCCCAACTTGGTTGTCATAGACGTGCAAACCCTAGGGAGGGATGGAATGGATGAGATCGAAGCGATCGAGCAGTTCTGTCTTGACCTCGATCTAGACAATTTCCCGATCGTTGCGCTTATAGACCCAAACAAGGAAAGCGATCGCGATCGCTGCTTAGAAGCAGGTGCTAGTGAATACCTGACAAAACCTGTAAAGTTAAGAGAACTCGCAGCCACCATTCAGAGGCTTTTAAATTTAGTCCCATAAGCGGAGGATGACGTCCCATGGCTCAAAATATTTTGGAACGGAACAACGTCAAGGTAAGCGGACAGGGAACTCAGCCCATGCTGTTTGCCCATGGCTTTGGCTGCGATCAAAACATGTGGCGGTTTGTCACGCCTGCTTTTGAGGCTGACTATCAGATCGTGCTCTTTGACTATGTGGGTTCGGGCAAATCAGATCTGCAAGCCTACGATCCTCAACGCTACACAGAACTCACGGGCTATGCCCAAGATATTCTCGATATCTGCACTGCCTTAGATTTAAAAGACACGATTTTAGTGGGGCATTCTGTCAGTAGCACGATTGGGATCTTGGCAGCGATCGCCTCGCCACAATTTTTTGAACGGCTAATTTTGGTTACCCCATCTCCCCGCTATATCAACGATCCGCCTGATTATGTCGGTGGGTTTGAGCGATCGGATATCGAGGGATTGCTGGATATTATGGAAAAAAATTACATTGGCTGGGCAAATTTTCTAGCACCTGTAATCATGAAAAACGAAGATCGCCCCGAGCTAACTCAAGAGCTAGAAACGAGCTTTTGTTCGACCGATCCAGTCATTGCCAACCGTTTTGCCAGAGCTACGTTTTA
This sequence comes from Tumidithrix elongata BACA0141, assembly GCF_036349135.1. Lineage (NCBI taxonomy): Bacteria > Bacillati > Cyanobacteriota > Cyanophyceae > Pseudanabaenales > Pseudanabaenaceae > Tumidithrix > Tumidithrix elongata. The sequence continues at coordinate 55,695 of NZ_JAZBJZ010000016.1, read as the reverse complement.
TGGAGATAACCGCAGCGATTTAGCCAAAGTTACCTTGCCATCATTGATTTTACAATGTTCTGAGGATGCGATCGCCCCCACCGAGGTAGGAGAATATATGCATCGTCATTTACCTGAAAGTACTTTAAAATTAATGCAGGCAACAGGACATTGTCCGCATATGAGTCACCCTCAAGAGACGATCGCGCTAATGAAAGCATATTTAAACGTGCCCTTGCCACTGTCTTAGCAAACTGTAAACTATCTCAGTGAGCCAGCAGATCGACGAGTTACTCAACCATGCCCCCTGCGGCTTTCTCTCGTTTACGGACGATGGCGCGATCGCGCTGGTTAATTTGACCTTGTCAGAACTATTGGGATATCCACGCGATTTTCTGGCTGGCAAAATGTTGGATGTGATTTTACCGATCGCCAGTCGCATTTTTTACCAAACCCATTTTTTCCCGTTATTAAAGCTGCATGGCAAGGTCGAGGAAATTTACTTCTCATTAAGAGCAAAATCAGGGAATGATATCCCGATGCTCATTAATGCCGAGCGTCGCCAGCAGGGAGAAACCTTTGTTAACAACTGTATTTTTATTCCCATTCGCCAGCGCATTCAGTACGAAGATGAAATCTTAAAAGCCAAGAAAGCAGCCGAGGCTGCCGCTCTCGCTCAAAAGCAAGCGGAAATCGCGCTAAGAGAGCAGTACGATCGCGCCATCCTACTTTCAGGAATCACCCAACGCATCAGGGATTCCCTTAATTTAGCCACGATTTTTGAGATATCCACACAGGAAATTCGTCAGTCGATTCATGCCGATCGCGTCGGCATTTTTAAATTCCAGCCTGATTCCAATTTTAATGATGGTGAGTTTGTTTGCGAATCTGTAGCGGACGGATTTGACTCAGCGATTGCGATTAAAATTCACGATCGTTGTTTTGGCGAACAATATGCCCCATTTTATCAGCAAGGACGCATCCAAGCAGTTGATGATATTTATCACGCGGGACTAACGGAATGCCACAGGGATATTTTGCAACGATTTCAAGTTCAAGCCAATTTAGTTGTACCTTTGCTAAAAGGCGCGCATTTGTGGGGCTTACTTTGCATTCATCAATGTTCTGCGCCGCGCCAATGGCAAGCAGTTGAGATTGATTTTATTCAACAAATTGCCAATCAATTAACGATCGCGATTCAGCAAGCCAATTTGTTTAACCAGTTGCAGGCAGAATTAGTAGAACGGCAGAAGGCTGAAGATAGGATGGTAGAAGCAAATGCGCAGCTTTCAATGGCAAACCTCGAATTGCAACGAACTAGCGCTCAACTAGAAGCTACTAACCAAGAGCTAGAATCTTTTTCCTATTCTGTTTCCCATGACCTACGCGCACCATTACGGGCGATTACAGGGTTCAGTCAAATTTTGTTGGAAGACTACGGCGATCGCTTTGATGACGACTGCAAGGATTACTTCGATCGCATTAGTCGGAATATCCACCGCATGGAAGCCCTGATCGATGACCTGCTGCGCCTATCGCGGATCTCCAGAGCGGAAATTAACTATGGCAAGGTCGATCTCAGCGAAATGGTGCGGGAAATTGCAGGCGATCTCCAAGCTTCGCAACCGCAAAGAGTCGTGGAATTTCTAATTGAGCCAAAGGCAATTGCCTATACAGATAGAAATCTAACCCTTGTTGTCTTGGAAAATCTTTTGCAAAATGCTTGGAAATACACCAATCGTCATGCTACTGCCCGTATTGAGTTTGGCATGGCAACCGATATCCATCAAACCTTAGGACAAACCACCTATTTTTTGCGCGATGATGGTGCAGGGTTTAATATGGAAAATAGTTCCAAGCTGTTTGGTGCATTTCAACGATTGCATAGTGCCAGTGAGTTTCCTGGAACTGGTATTGGTTTAGCAACTGTGCAGAGGGTGATTCGCCGCCATGGGGGCAAAATTTGGGCAGAAGCAGCGATCGAACAGGGGGCTACTTTTTACTTCACCTTACCCGATCCACCTTAAAAAAACGATCGCTCGTTTCGGAAAGTAAGTTCTATTCACATCACGCCGCAAACCGTTATGTCTACAACCACAACGACACTCACTCAAACCGAGCTAACATCGGCAATCGTGCGCAACCCTTTGGTGGTGACTGCCGAAACTACTGTGATGGAAGCGATCGCCAAAATGAGCGAGACAAGGACGATCTGTGCCTCCGATCGTTCAGGCGACTCAGATAACGTCCACCTCGAAGCCAGATCGAGTTGCGTCTTAGCGATGGAAGGGGGAAAAGTTGTCGGCATTCTGACCGAACGCGATATCGTGCGTCTCAGCGCCCAGCAGCGATCGCTTGATACTGTGACCTTGCGCGAGGTGATGGCATCCCCTGTGGTGACGCTCAGGGAGGCTGACTTTACCGATCTATTCTCGGCAGTAAATCTGCTTCAGCAACGCCGCATTCGCCATATGCCTGTTTTAGATCGCAACGATCGCCTCTTGGGCATAATCACCCACGAGAGCTTGCGACAACTGGCGCGACCTGTCGATTTATTGCGCTTGCGCTTGGTGTCTGAGGTGATGACTGCCAAGGTAGTCTGTGCCGATCCATCGACATCGATGCTGGCGATCGCCCAAATCATGGCAGAGCGTCGCGTCGGCTCGGTCTTGATCGTGGAAACCCAAATCGATCCAGAGGGCAATTCCTTGCAAATCCCCTTGGGCATCACCACCGAACGCGATATCGTGCAATTTCAATCCCTAGGGCTGCAATTAGAGCGGGTGGAAGTGCAGGTGGTCATGAGTTCGCCTGTGTTTGCGGTGCGTCCTGACGACACCCTGATGGTGGTGCAGCAGGTCATGGAGCAGCGATCGATCCGTCGCTTGGTGGTGACAGGCGATCGGGGCGAACTGCTGGGCGTCGTGACCCAGACTAGCCTCTTGCAAGCCCTCAATCCTTTGGAACTCTACACCCTATCCAAGATTTTGGAGCAAAAGGTTTCGCAGCTAGAGGCAGAAAAGTTGAAGCTGATGGAAAATTACACGGCTGAATTAGAGCAGCAGGTAGCGCAGCGCACAGCCGACCTTCATGCTAAGTTCGAGCGAGAGCAATTAATCGCCAAGATTGCGGCAAAGATTGCGGCTTCGTTAAATTTGCCAGAGATTTTAGCAGCTAGCGTACAGGCGTTGAGATCGTTCCTCGGTTGCGATCGCATGTTAATTTGGCAGTTTCAACCCGATTGGACAGGGGCGATCGTAGCTGAGTCTGTGGGTGCGGGGTGGCGAGCGGCATTACATGATGTGATTGACGATCCCTGCTTTCGCGGAGATATTGCGCTGAGGTATGGCGAAGGTCGCACGATCGCGATCGCCAATATCCACACTACTGGCTATCCCGACTGTTATATCCAGTTACTTGAGACCTATCAGGTCAAAGCCAATCTCGTCGTTCCGATTCATGTCTCAGGAAAATTATGGGGATTGTCGATCGGACATCAGTGTGACGATTATCGGGAGTGGCAAGATGCCGATCTGCTCTTGTTAAATGAGATGGCAGTGCAGATTGCGATCGCGATTCAACAAGCGGCAGCTTGTCAACAGGCACAGAGCGAACTGGAAGAGAGACAGCGTGCCGAAGTTGCCCTGCGGGAGAGCGAACAGAAATTTCGGGCAATTTTTAATCATTCGTTCCAATTGCTCGGGCTGTTGTCACTGGATGGAACCCTGCTTGAAGCCAACCAAACTGCCTTGAGAATCGGCGGCATCTTGTATGAAGAGGTCGTGGGTCGTCCCTTTTGGGAAGCGTATTGGTGGCAGATTTCACCTGAGACTCAAGAGCAATTACGACAAGCGATCGCCCGTGCCGCCCAAGGAGAATTTGTGCGCTACGAAGTCGATGTCTGGGGCGTAAATCAGACGATTATCCCGATCGATTTCTCATTGCGTCCCATCTTTGATGACTCAGATCGGGTTGTACTGTTAATTCCTGAAGGTCGAGATCTCAGAGAATCAAAACGCCGCGAACTGGAACTAAAACAGAGCGAACAACGATTTGAGTCGCTGGCTGTTGCTGCGCCTGTAGGCATTTTTCGCACCGATGACTTAGGTAATTGTCTCTATGTGAACGATCGCTGGTGTGAGATTGCGGGACTTACACTTGAAGAGGCAGAAGGCTTTGGCTGGGTAGATGGCATTCATCCTAGCGATCGCGAGCTGGTCTCTACGGAATGGAATGCCTCTGTTGAGGAAAACCGCCCATTTAGTTTAGAGTATCGGTTCCAAAACAAATCTGGACTAGTTACTTGGGGATATGGTCAGGCAGTCGCCGAACGCGATGCATTGGGTGAAATCATCGGTTATGTGGGCACGATTACGGATATCAGCGATCGCAAATATGCCGAAGAACAAGCCCAGCATCGTCTGGATATTCTAGAAGCTGCAAGGGATATCATTGCCTCTACGGATAGCACAGGAAAAGTCACCTATCTCAATCGGGCGGGGAAAGAGCTATTAGGCATTGCCCTAGACGAAGACGTTTCTCAGACCCATATCCCCGACTATCATTCGCCCCAAATAGCTGATTTTATTTTGCAAGAAGCGCTCCCTCAGTGCGTACAGAATGGATTTTGGACAGGAGAAACCCGATTCCGACGGCGGGATGGTAACGAGTTTCCCGTCCTACAGACGATCGTCTGCCATCGCCAGCAAGATGGTGCTATCAGCCATTATTCTACGATCGCAAGGGATATTAGCGATCTTAAGCAAGCTGAGGTAGCTAGGTTACAGACAGAAAAGTTGCGTCTAGAGCTAACCCTGCTGGAACAGATTCTCGACAATATCTTGGCAGGCTATTGGGATTGGGATATACCCAACAACTATGAATACCTGAGTCCGGGCTTTAAGCGCATGTTTGGCTATGCAGATGATGAGATGCCCAACTCGCCTGAAAGCTGGCAAGGCATTATCTTTGCGGAAGACTTACCCCATGTATTCGACTGTTTTCATCACCATGTCCAAAGTCGCGGCGAAGTTCCCTTTTACAACGAAGTCCGATATCGTCATAAGCATGGCTCTACAGTTTGGGTGATCTGTTCGGGGCGGGTTATTGAGTGGGATGAGGGGGGTAATCCCATGCGGATGATTGGTTGCCATATCGACATTACCCAACGCAAACAATTAGAAATGCAATTAGTGCAGCAGTCTGCTGCACTACAAGCCAGCGAAGCCACCAATCGCGCCACTTTAGAGGCGATTCCCGATTTATTACTGCGACTGAGGCGCGATGGCGCCTGCGTGGAATACATCAGACCTGGAATACGAGCAGATAATTTTATACCCGTCGAGAAGCATATTTCAGAAGTTTTGCCCCCAGAATTGTTGCAGAACCAGTTGCAAATTATCGAGCAGGCAATGCTCACAAAGGAATTGCAGGTTTACGAGCATCAATTTCGCAAACGCGATCGCATGGTTCACGAAGAGATTCGGATCGTAGCCATTAACGATCGAGAGGTTTTGGCAATCGTGCGCGATATCAGCGATCGCAAGCAAGCCGAAGAAGCCTTAAGAGAAAGCGAAGAGCTTAAAAAACGGATTCTGGAAAGCAGTAGCGACTGCATTAAATTGATCGACTTAGAAGGTCGGCTCCAGTATATGAATGTGGGGGGGCAGTGCATTATGGAAATTGACGATTTTTCGCTTTGCCGCAATGCTGATTGGGTCTCTTTATGGCCAGAATCATCTCGTTTGGATATGGAGGCAGCGATCGCGGCGGCTAAGACAGGTCAAACAGGTAAATTTCAAGGCTTTTGTCCGACAGCAAAAGGAACTCCAAAATGGTGGGATGTTGTCGTTACGTCCATCCTAGACGAATCGGGACAAGTCTCACAACTTTTATCGGTTTCGCGAGATATTAGCGATCGCAAGCAAGCAGAGGTAGCAATCAAAGAAAGCGAAGCGAGATTCCGATATTTGGCAGACCATGCCCCCGTCTTAATTTGGATGTCAGGTCGAGATAAACTCTGTTTTTACTTTAACAAGCCTTGGCTAGAGTTTACTGGGCGGACGATAGAGCAGGAATCAGGTAACGGTTGGACAGAGGGGGTTCATCCCGATGACTTTGAATTTTGCGTGGATACCTATCTCAATGTTTTTGATACGCAGCAAAGTTTTTCTATGGAATATCGTCTCAAACGATTTGACGGGCAGTATCGCTGGTTGTTATCTACGGGAATACCGCGATTCGATCGAGATGACGAATTTCTCGGTTATATCGGTTCCTGCATTGATATTAGCGATCGCAAACAAGCCGAACAAGAGATTTTGGAAAACCAGCGATTTATTCAAAAAATTGCCGAAGCATCGCCCAACATCCTCTATCTCTACGACCTACAAGAACATTGCAACGTTTACAGCAATCGCGAGATTGCATCCGTGCTTGGCTATACGCCCGCAGAGATTCAAGCGATGGGATCGGCACTATTCGCAAACTTGATGCATCCCGAAGACCTTACGAGAATACCCGACCACTATCAACAAATCGAGGCTGCTCAGGAGGGAGAAATATTTGAAATTGAATATCGGATGCGTCATGCCAATGGCGAATGGCGATGGCTCTACAGCCGCGACACAGTATTTAGTCGAGACGATCGCGGAAAGATAAAGTTGACCATTGGGACTGCACAGGACATTAGCGATCGCAAACAAGCCGAACTCACCATTCAACAAACTGCCGCCCAGTTAGAAGCCTCTAATCGAGAGCTAGAAGCTTTTGCTTACTCGGTTTCTCACGATTTGCGATCGCCGTTACGCGCGATCGATGGCTTTAGCAATGCCTTGATCGAGGACTATGGCGATCGCTTTGACGATGATGCCAAAGATTACTTCGATCGCATTCGCCGTAACATACAGCGCATGGGTATGCTCATTGATGACCTGTTGCGGCTCTCCCGCGTGTCGCGATCGGAAATGCAATTTAGCCCTGTCAACCTCAGTACGTTCGTGCAAGAACAAAGGGATGAAATGCAAGCATCGGAGCCAGAACGGCAGGTTACATTTGTGATTGCCCCAAATATCGTCGTCACAGCCGACCCGACATTGATGCACGTAGTTATCAGTAATCTAGTGCAGAATGCTTGGAAATTTACCAGTCACCATGCCACTGCCCTGATCGAATTTGGAGTATTGCAACAAGATGAGCAACTAACCTATTTTGTACGCGATAATGGAGCAGGCTTTGATATGGCATTTGCCAAAATGTTATTTGGTGTCTTCCAGCGTTTACATAACACCAATGAATTTCCGGGCACGGGTATTGGTTTAGCAACTGTCCAACGAGCAATTCACCGTCATGGGGGGCAGGTTTGGGCAGAGGGAGTTGTCGAACAAGGGGCAACCATTTATTTCACAGTGCCCAATACACCAATCAGGACAGGAGCTTAGATCGTGACTCTACGTGAAATCTTACTAGTTGAAGATAACCCCGATGATGAAAGACTAACTTTGCGGGCGCTCCGAAAGGGTAAAGTCACCAATGAAATTCGCATCGCCCGTAATGGTGAAGAAGCCTTGACGATCGTGTTTAATGCCGATCCACTACCATGCGTCGTGTTACTAGACCTAAAGTTACCCAAAATCAACGGATTAGAAGTCTTGCGACAGATCAGAGACAACGAACGTACTCGTTTGTTACCAGTGGTCGTGCTGACATCATCGAGTGAAGACCGCGATATCGTTGAGAGCTATAGCTTGGGGGCAAATAGCTACGTCAGAAAACCTGTGGAGTTCGATCGCTTCACGGAGGCAGTGAGCCAACTGGGGCTTTACTGGGCGTTGATCAATCAACCATTGCCACAAGGAATGAATAAACCATGAGCGAGCCTCTACATGTCTTGATCGTTGAAGATGCTGAAGACGACGCGCTTTTAACCCTGCGAGAACTGCGGCGCGGTGGGTTTAATGTGGTCTACGAAAGGGTAGAAACGGCAGAAGCACTCCGCGTTGCCTTGGTAAGCCAACCTTGGGATGCGGTACTTTCAGATTACAACCTCCCAGGCTTTAATGCCCCTATGGCACTCCAAATCGTCAAACAAAGCCAGCCCAATCTTCCCTTTATTGTGATATCGGGCACAATTGGTGAGGCATCGGCAGTGGAGTTAATGAAATCTGGAGCCCATGACTACCTGATGAAAGGCAACCTAACTCGACTGCCAGAGATGGTGCGGCGCGAAGTTCGGGAAGCTCAGATGCGATTAGAACGTCGGCAAGCTGCGATCGAACTCGAGCAAACTCAGGAACGCCTACAACTCGCGATCGAAGGCTCTGGCATCGGCTTATGGGACTGGTCGGTTCAGACTGGAGCCATGACGATCAACCAAAGATGGGCAGAAATGCTGGGCTATACCCTAGAAGAACTGGAACCGATTGGCATTGACACTTGGCAACACAATGCCCACCCAGAGGATTTGCAGAAACTAAGCATCGATTTGGAAAGCCACTTTCGCCAAGAAACCAAAATCTACGAACGCGAGCTGCGAATGCGCCATAAATCAGACGCTTGGTTCTGGATATTATGTAAGGGAAAAGTTGTCGATTGGGATGCTGAGGGTAAACCCCTGCGGATGATCGGTACGCATCTGGATATCAACGATCGCAAGCAAGCCGAACTGCGATTGGCATTGCAAAATTCGATTTTAGAGCGCATTGCCAAAGCAGAACCTTTGCCAGATATTCTTGATGCGCTGGCGCTGGCAACGGAGGATCAAACGGAAGGGGGACTCTGTTCGATTTTATTCTGCGATCGAGAAGGAAAACTACACTATGGTGCGGCTCCCCATTTGCCCGAAGAATATAATCAAAACATTGAAGGGATAGCCATTGGCGAAGGAATTGGGCCTTGCGTGACAGCAGCTTTTCGCAAAGAGCCTGTGATTATTCCCGATATTGCTACGGCTCAACTCTCACAGGACTATAAAGATTTAGCCTTAGCCCATGGGTTGCGAGCTTGCTGGTCAGTACCCGTATTCGCCAGTGACGGTTCGGTGTTGGCAACCTTTGCCGTGCAATACCGAGAGCTTCATCATCCGCAGGAGCGAGAGTTAAAAGCGATCGCCCTCGTGACCAACCTCGTCAAAATTGCGATCGAGCAGGAACTTGCCACGCAAGCCCTAGAGCAGCTAAACCAAGAACTCGAAGATCGCGTGGCACAGCGCACCGCCGCTTTACAGCAGAGTGAAGCCAGTTTGCGCGAGGCACAACTGATTGCCCATCTCGGTAGTTGGGAATTAGACGTGCAGACCAGAAAAATTACTTGGACTGCTGAGATTTTTAGAATCTTTGGACTCGATCCCAATTCGCCAGAGCCAACTTACGAGGCACTACTCGGATATTTCCCGACCGACGATCGCAATCGTTTTATCCATCTCATAGATAGAGCAATTCAGCTTGGAGAACCCTCCGAAACAGATCTGCAAATTATTCGAGCCGATGGTTCCCTTGGGTATATTTTTGCCAAAGCAGAAGTTATCTGGAATCAGGATGCGCAGGTGACGCGATTGTTTGGCATCACCATGGATATTAGCGATCGCAAAGCCATCCAAGAAGCCCTTAAACGCAGCGAAGAACGTTCCCGTGCCACACTTTTAGCCCTGCCCGATTTAGTGTATCGGGTGAACCGTAAAGGTCAATATATCGATTTCTTGGTATCGCCCCAGGGTAGAAATTTAGTCGAGCCACAGCAGGTAATTGGCAAATATCTTCCCGAAGTCTTACCCTACGACATCGCCGAATCTCAATGCTCTTTAATTCAGCAAGCACTTGCCACTCAAACAGTTCAGATTCAAGAACAGCAAGTTCAGCTTGATGGCAAACAGATTTATGAAGAAGTTCGCGTTGCTCCCTGCGGCAATGATGAGGTTGTCTTTTTTATTCGAGATATTAGCGATCGCAAACAGGCCGAAGCCCAATTGCAACAGACAAACCAAGAACTCGCCCGCGCCACTCGCCTCAAGGACGAGTTCCTTGCCAATATGAGCCACGAGCTTCGCACTCCCCTCAATGCAATCTTGGGCATGACGGAAGGGTTAGAAGATGGCGTTTTTGGTAGTGTGAGCGATCGCCAACTCAAAGCATTTAAAACCATCGAGCGCAGTGGCAATCATTTACTAGAACTCATTACTGATATTCTCGATGTTGCCAAAATTGAATCAGGCAAGATCGAGCTAGAATGCGCTCCCATCGATATAACGCCCCTCTGTCAATCTAGTTTGACATTTATCAAACAACAAGCTCTGAAAAAAAACATCCAGATAGAGAGCAGGCTACCACCCAATTTGCCCGAATTATACGTGGACGAACGGCGCATTCGCCAAGTCTTAATCAATCTGCTCAGCAATGCCGTCAAATTCACTCCTGAAAATGGACGCATCACCCTAGAGGTCACGCGAATTACATCTTCCCCGATCGAAAAAGAATCTGGGTCTGCTCTGAGATTGGCGAAGGAGAAGAGAGCTTTTCTACAAATTGCCGTCATCGATACGGGCATTGGTATTTCCCCAGAAAACATCAAGAAGCTATTTCAGCCCTTCATTCAAATCGATAGCGCCCTCAATCGCAAATATGATGGCACTGGTTTAGGGCTTGCCCTCGTGAAGCGTCTTGTCGAACTCCACGGCGGCGAAGTGGGTCTAACCAGTGAAGTGGGTGTGGGCAGTTGCTTTACGATCGCACTTCCCTGTGTTGCCTCCGCAACCTCCTCGCTTAAACCAGAAGCTCAAACCGAACTTAGAACTGAATCTAGTCAACTCGAACCCAAAGCATCCCCCTTAATCTTGCTGGTTGATGACAATGAAGCCAATGTGATAACAGTTTCGGGCTATCTAGAAGCCAAGGGCTATCGCATCATTTCGGCGAAAAACGGAAAAGAGTCGATCGCGTTGGCACAATCGGAAGATCCCGATCTGATCCTCATGGATATTCAGATGCCTGAGATGGATGGTCTAGAGGCTATACAGCAAATTCGGCAAGTTCCCAATTTAGCCAATAAACCAATCGTGGCGCTCACGGCGCTGGCGATGGCAGGCGATCGCGAACGATGCATCGAAGCAGGAGCCACTGAATATCTCGCCAAACCTATACGCATGAAAGAGCTATCCCAGACGATCCAAACCCTTTTAGCCCAGTAGACGGGGGATTTATGAAAACTACTGCAATTCCACTCACCCAAATCGACCTCCAGACTGCGATCGCCCGCACCCCCTTTGTTGTTGCGCCCGATGTCGCCTTGCAGGAAATTATTGAGAGTCAGCCAGATCGCCTCAATGGACTGGCACTGGTGGTGGAAAACGAGCAGGTGGTCGGTATTTTGACGGAAAGGGATCTATTGTGCCTGATAGTACGCCTCAATGCCCAACAGCGATCGCTCGATACGATCGCGGTGCGCGAGGTGATGACATCGCCTGTCTTGACCATGCGCGAGGCTGATTTTACCGATTTCTTTGGTGCTATAAATCTGATGCAGCAGCATCGCATTCAGCATTTACCGATTGTGGACGCACAGGATCGTTTGGTGGGGTTAGTGACTCATGAAAGTCTGATCGAGGCGATCGACCAACTGGAGCTATCTAAACTTGCAAAGGTCTCAGATTCCCACGATCTAGCGGGTGATGTGGAAAATCTGAACGAGAGTCGCGATCGCGAACCACCAGAGTCCCTTCTCCGCAAGTACGAGCGGGTGTTTTCTGCCACCAACGATGGCATTGCCCTCGTCGATCGCAACTATGTGTATCAGTTGGTCAACCATATCTACGTGCATCGGCATGGAAAAACAGCGGAAGAGATGCTCGGATGTACGATCGCAGATCTACATGGCGAAACGATTTTTCAAAACAAGATTCGCCCCTTGGTCGATCGCTGCTTCACAGGCGAACCCCAACAATGTCAGACTTGGTTTGACTATAAGAATGGTGGACGTCAGTTTATCAGAGCCACTTTCCATCCCTATTTTGAGCTAGATGGTACGCTTACAGGGGTAGTGATTACGACCCACAACCTGACTGCAATCAAGCAGGCAGAAACCACGCTCCAAAACCTGATTGAAGGCACTGCCACCACCACTGGAGAGGACTTTTTCCCTGCCTTAGTGAAACACCTCACCAAAGCTTTGAATGTTCCCTATGCCCTTGTTTCTGAATTAGCAGATGACGAACTTCATACCCTTGCCTTTTGGGCAAACGATACCCTGCAACCCAATTTTTCTTATGCTTTTGCTAAAACACCCTGCGAACGGACATTACAGGACGGCAAGTTTTATTGCGAGTCCTTAGTTCAAGAGCAGTTCCCCGACGCTCTAAACTTGGTTGAACTGCAAGCACAGAGCTATCTGGGCATAGTTTTGAATGATATACATGGTAATGCGATCGGCAATCTATGCATCCTCAGCAAGCAACCTATCCAAAACCTACAGCAAGCTGAAAACATCCTGCGCGTTTTTGCTGCCCGTGCTGCGGCTGAACTAGAGCGAGAACGGTCAACACAGGCATTGGAAGCGTCAAATCAGGAACTGGAGAGGAAAGTAGAGAAACGCACGACTGCCTTGCAAGCCAGTGAAGAACGATGGCAACTAGTCCTAAAGGGTACAAACGATGGCATCTGGGATTGGGATCTGAGAACTAATAAAATCTTCTATTCCGATCGCTGGAAGCAAATGCGAGGTTTTAACAGCGATGAGATTGGCGATACCCCCGAGGAATGTCTGAGTCGAGTTCACCCAGATGACTACGATCGCATGATGATGGCGGTTGACGATCATTTTGCTGGGAGAACCGAATTTTTTGAAGTGGAGTATCGAGTGCGGTGCAAAGATGCCTCCTATCGATGGATTTTAGATCGCGGTAAGGCATTGCGCGATCGGGCTGGGCAGCCTATTCGTATGAGTGGTTCTGAAACGGATATCACCGAGCGCAAACGGGCAGAACAAGCTTTGCAAGAGAGCGAAAGTCGCTATGCTACCCTAGCCAATGCAGCTCCAGTGGCGATTTTCCGATTTGATGCGCCGTTAAATTGTACCTATGTCAGCGATCGCTGGAGCGAGATGACAGGCAGACCAGTGGAATCTGCCTTGGGCAGAGGGTGGATCGAGGCTTTGCACCCAGACGATCGCGATCGTCTTGTAGCCTGTTGGAGTGGAGACTACGAACGCGTAAAGCCAGGCGATCGAATTCTCGAGCATGGAGAAGGTAGACATTTACGACCAGATGGCAGCATCAACTGGTTTTACGTTCAGGTAGCACCAGAAATCGATACGAATGGTTGTGCGGTTGGCTTCATCGGTACTTTGACAGACATTACAGAGCGCAAACAAGCCGAGGCAAGATTAGGGGAATTGAATGCCGCCCTACAAAATGCAGTAGATGGGATCTCTCGCCTTGATAACGATGGATGCTATCTCTCGGTGAATCCTGCCTATGCCAATTTGTGCGGCTTTACCCCCCAAGAGATGATTGGGATGCCTTGGTCTCAAACAGTCCATCCGGACGACATCGCTCTGTTAGAAGCTGCCTATCAAGAAATGCTCGATACTAACAAGGTGGAAGTAGAGGCAAGGGGTATTCGCAAAGATGGATCGGTTTTTTATAAGCAAGTCAACATGATTTCTGCCTATGACGAAGTCGGTAACTTTACAGGGCATCACTGCTTCATGAAAGATATTAGCGATCGTAAAGCGATCGAAGCAGCATTAGCTGACAGTGAATCGAAATTTCGACGCTTGGTGGAAGGCGCTAACGATTTGATCTGGTCAGCCGACAAAGAGGGTATGCTCACTTATCTCTCACCGCAATTTAAAACGCTCTTTGGTTGGGAACCCAGTGAATGGATTGGCAAGTCGCTGATCGATCTTTTGCATCCAGACGATCGCAAATTGGTGGCTACTACGCATAGAGAGGATATCGAATCTGGCAAAAAGTCGATTAATCCTGAGTTCAGACATCGTCACCGAGATGGTCGCTACATCTGGATGAGAGCCAGCGCCACACCCATTATAAATTCGCAAGGGGAAGCGATTGGCGCGCAGGGGATTTTGTCGGATGTCAGCGATCGCAAACAGATTGAGATCGAATTAGCCGAGAGTGAAGCCAAATTCCGTCGTTTGGTAGAAGGCGGTAATGACTTAATCTGGTCGTCCGATCGCAATGCCTTATTTAACTATCTCTCGCCCCAATTTAAAACGCTTTTTGGCTTTGAGCCCGACGAATGGATCGGCAGATCCTGTATAGATCTCGTACATCCTGAGGATTTTGAGTTAAAGTTTGGAGAATATTTGGAGACGGTTCGATCTGGGCAAAAGTATAACAATCTTGAATTTCGGCATCGCCACCACGATGGCCGCTATATTTGGGTGAGTGTCAACACCACACCGATCTTAGACTCCGAAGGCATCGCGATTGGTGCTCAGGGGATTTTAACGAATATCAGCGCACGAAAACAGATTGAAGCGCAACTACAAACTGCGAACGAGCAACTAATGCAATTTTATGCCGAACTAGCTCGCACTGTTGCTAACTTACAAAGGAGCAACGCGCTGTTAATAGCTCAGCAAGAAGCCTCTTTTGATGGCATTCTCGTAATTGACGAAAATCGTCAGGTTGTTGGCTATAATCAGCGGCTTCTGAGTTTATGGAATGTTCCTGAAACCTTATTGATAGATGGAGACGATCGCCAACTCGTTCCCTTTGCTTTACAGCAACTCACCCATCCTAACGAGTTTGTAGAAAAGGTCGAATACCTGTACGAACACCCTCAGGAGGTCAGCCGAGATGAAATTAGCCTCCTTGATGGACGAACCTTCGATCGCTATTCTAGCCCCATTCATTCGGCTGACGAGTATTACGGTCGGATCTGGTTTTTTCGCGACATCAGCGATCGCAAGCAAGCTGAACTGGCTTTGCAACAAGAATTGCTGCGGCGAGATGCAATCTTTAATGCATCTTCAGATGGCATCCATATTTTAGACTTGGAAGGCAACTTGATTGAGTTTAATGACAGGTTTGCTCAAATGCTGGGCTATACATCTGCTGAAATGACTGGCTTTAATGTTACTGACTGGGATGCCCAATGGACTCGCGAAGAACTTTCCGAAATCCTTAAAGATAATTCGTTGAACGAATCTACTTTTGAAACGCTCCATCGTCGCAGAGATGGTTCCATCTTTCCTGTTGAGATTTCTCGACGAGCGATGGAATGGCAGGATGAATTGGTTCTTGTTAATATTTCGCGGGATATTAGCGAGAGGAAACGACTCGAAGCCGATCGCAAACTGGCTGAGGAAGCATTGCAAGCTTCAGAAGCTGAACTGCGCGGTTTATTTGTAGGGATGGATGATGTCGTCTTTGTGGTAGATCGAACTGGAACATACCTAAAGATTGCCCCCACAAATCCCGCAAAACTATATCGACCACCTGACATTTTGCTTGGCAGAAAAATTCAAGATTTATTCTCGCCCGAACAGGCAAATCAATTTCTATCTACGATCTGGCAGACACTCGAAACGCAACAGACACAGGAGTGTGAATATACGCTTGCAATCCAAGATACTGAATATTGGTTTGGTGCGAGGTGTTCTCCTCTGACGTCGGAATCTGTAATCTGGGTGGCACGCGATATCAGCGATCGCAAAGAATACGAGCAACGGCTAGAGCAAACCAATGCCGAGCTGATCCGAGCCACTCGCCTCAAGGATGAATTTCTCGCCAATATGAGTCACGAACTGCGTACCCCCCTCAATGCGATCTTAGGCTTGAGTGAGGCGCTGCAAGAGCAAATCTTTGGTAGCATCAACGAGCGGCAACTCAAATCCTTAAAAACCATCGAGCGTAGTGGCAATCATTTGCTAGAGCTAATTACAGACATTCTCGATGTGGCGAAAATTGAATCTGGTCAATTTAATCTAGATTGCGCTTCCGTTGCTGTCGCGAACCTCTGCCAATCGAGTCTGACATTCATCAAGCAGCAAGCCCTCAAAAAAGGCATCCAACTTGAGACGAAACTACCCCCCGACCTGCCCCATCTATATGTGGATGAGCGTCGCATCCGTCAAGTTTTAATCAACCTACTCAACAATGCTGTCAAATTTACACCAGAGGGAGGCCGCATCACCCTAGAGGTAACGCACAAACGACAGACAGAGAACTCCCCTCTCACCGAGGGAGAGGGGCTGGGGGAGAGGTCTTTCCTACGAATAGCGATCGGCGATACAGGCATTGGCATTGCCCCAGAGCATATCGACAAACTGTTTCAACCCTTCATTCAAATTGATAGCGCCCTCAATCGCAAATATGAAGGAACAGGCTTAGGGCTAGCCCTTGTCAAACGCATTGTCGAACTTCACGGTGGTGAGGTGGAGCTAACAAGTCAGGTGGGCGTGGGCAGTTGCTTCACCATTGAGCTTCCCTGTACTACGGCAACATCCATTCCTGAAATCGAACCCCCACCTGACTCTGATGCCGTAACTATCCCACTGAAACAGGAGACATCTCCCCCGATCTTGTTGGCAGAAGATAACGAAGCCAATGTGAATACAATCGTAGACTATCTGGAAGCTATGGGCTATCGCGTGATTGTGGCAAAAAACGGGCATGAAGCGATCGCTTTGGCACAGGCAGAACATCCAGCTCTGATTTTAATGGATATTCAAATGCCTGAGATGGATGGGTTAGAAGCCATGCAACAGATTCGTCGCGATTCAAGCTTGGCAAACGTGCCGATCGTGGCGCTCACCGCCCTAGCCATGGCTGAAGATCGCGATCGCTGTCTCGCGGCGGGAGCCAATGATTACATCGCAAAACCGATCAAGCTCAAGCAATTGGTGGTGACGATGCAACAGCTTTTAGCAGTAACATAATAAAACCTGAGTTCGGGTTAAGGATTTCGGAACAAAGCAAGCTAACTTGCTGGAACCGAGGGGTTTGATCCCCCTGCCCTATCGGGCATCCCCCTTGCAAAAGGGAAGTGAGTTCTCCCCCCTTTTTTCAAGGGGGGCTGGGGAGGATCCTTGGGATGTATAGCGTTTCAGGTTTTCCTATCCCGAACTGACGTTAATAAAACACAACGAGGGTTTCCTCGCACAAGAGAGTGGGCATGAACCAGTTTTCCAAACAGATATCTAGCGACACGGTGAGCGACACACTGAGCGAATTTGAACCCGTTAACCTCACCAATTGCGATCGCGAACCCATTCATATTCCCGGCTCCATCCAGCCCCACGGGTTGCTGTTGGTACTGAGCGAACCCGATCTGCAAATTTCACAAGTGAGTCAAAACACCCAAGAGATCTTAGGAATTGCACCTGCTGATTTGCTCGATCGCCCCTTAGGAGATTTTATTGCCAGCGATCGCCTTGATGCTGTTCGCGGCTGCCTCGATCTCAGTTTCGAGCATATCAACCCTCTCCCCCTTACCTTTGCGATCGGGGATAATGAACCCTTGTCGCTTAACGGCATTGTGCATCGCGCTCAGAGCGGCGAGATCGTACTAGAGCTAGAGCCCTTGGTTCCCGATGCCGAGCAAGATTTTTTTCAGTTTTACCGCCAGATCAAGGGCACGCTCGCCAAAATTCAGATGGCTGAAAATCTGACCGAGCTATGTAATCTAATCGTGCGCGAAGTCAAGCAGATCGCAGGCTTCGATCGCGTTATGGTTTACCGCTTTAACGAGCAGGGCGATGGCACTGTGATCGCCGAAGATAGGCAACCAGATTTAGAGCCTTTTCTGGGAATGCACTATCCTGACTCCGACATTCCCAAGCAAGCAAAGCACCTCTATACACTCAATTGGTTGCGCCTAGTTCCTGATGTCAACTACCAAGCGATCGGTTTACTGACTAGCGCAGCCTCGCTTTCAGAGGAGCCTCGATCGCCCTTAGACATGAGTCATTGCACCTTGCGATCGGTCTCTCCCATTCATATCGAATACCTCAAAAACATGGAAGTTGGAGCGTCCATGTCGATCTCTCTGATTCAGCAACAAAAGCTGTGGGGACTGATTGCCTGTCATCACCAAACCCCAAAATTTATTCCCTACGAAGCCCGTACTGTCTGTGAGTTTTTAGGGCAGTTAATGTCCACAGAGCTGGCAGCCAAGGAAAACAACGAAAACCTCGATTACAAACTGCAACTCAAGGACATCCAAGGGCAATTTATCGAACGCCTAAGCCGAGCCACGGACTTTGCCGCAGAGCTGACAACTGCACCTGAAATGTTATTAAATCTGACAGGTGCTCAGGGAGCCGCCGTTTGCCAAGGAGAAGATATCGAACTCATAGGGCAAACCCCGACCAAAGAAGATATCTCCACCCTGCTTGCTTGGTTGGGCGACAGTACGAATTCCGCGCTCAAGGAGGAAATAGAGAATCGCTTTGAACGCGACCTGTTTGTTACAGATGCCTTAGCCAAACTCTATCCTGAAGCAGAGGCTTACAAAAGTGTTGCTAGCGGTCTGCTGGCGGTTGCCATCTCTAAGATTCAACGTCGCTATATCCTTTGGTTCCGCCCTGAGTTTTTACAGACTGTTACTTGGGCGGGCAATCCCGACAAACCCAAGCGGATGGACGCAGATGGAAGCTTGACGATTTTTCCGCGTCAGTCCTTTGAGGCATGGCAGGAAATAGTGCAGTGCAAGTCTAGTCCTTGGTTACCCTGTGAAATTGAAGGAGCGATCGAACTGCGACAAGCGATCGTCGATATTGTTTTACGACAAGCAGACGAGCTTGCCAATATCAATTTAGAATTGGAACGCAGTAACAAAGAACTCGATGCTTTTGCCTATATTGCTTCCCACGATCTCAAGGAACCTTTGCGCGGCATTCACAACTATGCCACCTTTCTGTTGGAAGACTACGAAGATATCCTGCAAGCAGATGGGGCTGAGAAACTACATACCTTGGTGCGTCTGACCAAACGCATGGAATCCTTGATCGAAGCGCTGCTCAAGTTCTCGCGACTGGGGCGGCAAGAATTCCAAATGCAACGGATCGATCTGAACCAATTGCTCCAAGACACCAATGAGATGTTTCATATGAATCCTCAATGGGCGGAATGTACCATCCGCATTCCCAGACCCTTACCGATCGTTTGGGGCGATCGCATCTTAATCGAAGAGGTTTTTACCAACTTGATCGCCAATGCCTTTAAGTACAACGATCGTCATGAAAAATATGCAGAAATTGGCTGGATTGAGGACAGCAAGGCGGTTGATAAAATGGTCGCACTTTACGTTCGCGATAATGGCATTGGCATTCGCGAAAAACATCTGGACGCCATATTTCGCATCTTTAAACGCTTACATGCCCCTGGAAAATATGGTGGTGGCACTGGGGCGGGCTTGACCATTGTCAAAAAGATCGTCGAGCGCCACGGGGGTAAAATTCTGGTTGAATCGATTTATGGAGAAGGCACAACATTTTTGTTGACATTACCCACAGAAGCTCCCCATGCACTCGCAACCTAACTTCGCACATCTCTTATTCACCATCAGTCGTCGACATCAGTGACATGCCTAGCCTTCTAGAATCCCCATGGAATAATGATGAAACCCGCCCCATTATTGCGATCGTTGAAGATAATGATGAAGATTTTTATGCCTTTGTTCGCGCCATTCGCAGCCAAGAAGCCTTGAGGCAAATGCTCTCTAACTATACATTTCTGCGGTTCCATGATGGGGATGAGGCATTGGACTATCTGATGCGGGGCGGAAACTATGAGGGACTCAAGGCTCCCTTACCCATTTTTATCTTGCTCGATCTAAATCTTCCAGGAACCGACGGACGCGAAATCATCCGTCAGGTGAAGCAAAACCCCAATCTTCAGATTCTACCTATGATTGTGCTGACTAGTTCTGCAAGCCCTAGCGACATTCAAACTTGCTATCGCTATGGTGTAAATAGTTATTTACTGAAGCCCATGGGTGTTTCTACCATGCAGCAGACGGTTCAGACGCTTTTTCAATATTGGTTCCAATTTGCCGTCTTACCCAGCTATGGGCAAGTCCCTATTTGAGCCTCAAGGATTTAACAATTTTTCGCCAAATTGAATTACTTCATAAAAATCTCATAAAGATAAACTACGGACTTCAGAGATAAGATAAAGAGAAGCCCTTTTTTATGATTAATAAAAATTTTTTTAAACATGGGGATATATGGAGATATAGGTAAAAAGTGAAGAACGTGCAGACAACCATTCTGATTGTTGATGATTCAGAGGTCGATCGCGCCACCTATATTCGCTATCTCCATGTAGATCCAGAACCGTCCTATCGCATCCTCGAAGCTGAAACATTGGCTGAAGGGCTAGAGCTATGGCGATCGCAGCACCCCGATATCGTTCTAGTCGATTATTTGCTTCCCGATGGCGATGGATTGGACTTGCTCAAAGCGATGGGAAATGGCTCCCCAGATATTCCCCAACACGCGATCGTGTTAACTGGGCATGGTGATGAACGGGTTGCCGTGCAGGCAATGAAGTTAGGAGCAGCCGACTATCTCGTCAAGGGGGATATCACAGCGGTGTCTCTCTCGATTAGTATCGCTCGGGTACGCGATCGCCTCGCCCTTGCCCACAAGTTGCAGCGATCGCGACAGCAGGAGGCGATGATTGCGGAAATTGCACTTCAAACCAGAAAATATATCGATGTCAGCTCAGTTCTGAAGGCGAGCGTCTGGGAAGTGCGTGAATTTTTGGATGTCGATCGCGTCATTATCTACCAATTTAACCCCGACATGAGCGGGACAGTCGTAGCCGAGGCGATCGCCTCTCCTTGGTCTCCCTGTCTAAATGCTGAGATTACCGACACTTGCTTTCAGACGCATCTCACTGGGGACTATCAAGAGGGTAGAGTCTTTGCTGCCGCCGATATCTATGCGGCGAACCTCACCCCCTGCCACATTCAACTGCTCGAACAGTTTCAAGTGCGGGCAAATTTGGTAATACCCATCGGCGAGCTGCAATTTCTCTGGGGATTTCTGATTTTGCATCAATGTTCTGGCACAAGACAATGGGAAGTGTCAGATATCCAGCTATTGCAACGGTTATCGATCCAGTTGG
Organism: Tumidithrix elongata BACA0141; assembly: GCF_036349135.1. Taxonomy (NCBI): domain Bacteria; kingdom Bacillati; phylum Cyanobacteriota; class Cyanophyceae; order Pseudanabaenales; family Pseudanabaenaceae; genus Tumidithrix; species Tumidithrix elongata. The sequence continues at coordinate 34,628 of NZ_JAZBJZ010000016.1, read as the reverse complement.
CAATCTCTATTCAACAGGCAGAGCTATTTCAATCGCTCCAAGTTCTCAACAAATCTCTAACACGAAAAGTTAAGGAACGCACGCGGTCGCTCAAATTTAGCGAAAAACGCTTTCGTTCCATTTTCGATCGGATGTTCCAGTTTGTAGGATTGTTGGCGATCGATGGTACGGTCTTGGAAATGAACCAAGCCATCCTAACAGCGGGTGGAATTAGCGCTGAAGAGGCGATCGGTCTTCCCCTTTGGGAAACCCATTGGTGGCAAATTTCATCTGAAACCCAAGCTCAGTTGCAACAGGCGATCGCACGAGCAGCTCAAGGGGAGTTTGTGCGCTATGAAGTGAACATCTGGGGCAAAAATCAAACTGTAATTCCCATTGACTTTTCTTTGCGTCCCACTTTTGATAAGGCGGGGCAGGTCGAGTTCTTGATTCCCGAAGGACGGGATCTGACTGAAGTAAAACGGCTAGCACTGAGCCACAATTAATTTTTACACCTTCCTCACGATCTCTTCATTTTTATAGAAGAGAATGCATCGTACTACCGAGATATCTTGAAGGTACAAGGCTGGAGCAACTGATGTGAAGATTTTATTGGTAGAGGACGACCCCTATGCGGCTTCAGCGTTGGCAGTGGCATTGACAGGGCATTACTACACGATCGATGCCGTGGATACGGCTAAGGCAGCTTGGGCGCAGATCGAAACCTATGTCTACGATCTGATCGTTTTAGATGTGATGCTCCCTGATGGCAATGGGATCGGTCTATGTGGCAAATTACGGGCTGCGGATTACAAACTGCCAATATTGCTGTTAACGGCTAAAAATAGCACGAGCGATCGCGTCAGGGGGTTAGAGGCAGGTGCAGATGATTATGTGGTCAAACCCTACGAAATTCAGGAACTGATTGCCCGTATTCGCGCCCTCTTACGCCGCAGTCAAGCCAATCCCGATCTCGATAGATCGGAAGTGTTTACTTGGGAGCAACTTCGTCTCGATCTCAGATCGGGAACGGTAAGCTATGACGACAAACCCCTACGCTTAACGCAAAAAGAATATGGGCTGTTAGAGGTTTTGCTCAGACACCCCAAGCAACTGTATAGCCGCAGTGCTTTGCTCGATCTGGTGTGGACAGCGGGTGAGTTTCCGGGCGAAGAGTCGGTCACGACGCACATTAAGGGATTGCGGCAAAAACTCAAATCTGCGGGAATGGCTCAAGATCCGATTGAGACAGTTTACGGTTTGGGATATCGATTGCGCGACCTTTCGGAGGGAATGCCCGCACCTTTAGAAGCTGAATCTTTAGAAGCTGAATCTTTAGAAATTAAAGCAGTCGAGCCGATAGAGGCGGTGCCATCTGTCAGTGCTGCGGAGGCAAAGGAGCAAACCGTGATCGCCAAGATTCGCCAAAAAGTGTTAGCTAGCCTGCCAGAGCAGATCGATCTGTTCGATCGCGTGGTAACAGCGATCGCCCATGAGAACCTAGACCCAGATTTACGGGATCGAGCATACCTGCAAGCCCATCGCCTGATTGGTTCGCTGGGTTCATTGGGTTTTCCCGCAGGCTCAGCGATCGCGCGCCAGATCGAGCAATTTTTAAAAAGCGATGCGCCTCTCGCACCTCCAGATGCGGCGATCCTAAAGCAACTGATCGCTGATTTGCAGGCAAGTACCAGTGATTTTCCTGCGATCGCGGTTTCGCCCTCAGTACCAAATTCCCAGCCCCATGGGTCCAAAGCCCCTCTATTACTGATTGTGGACGATGACGATGTGGTTGTCCAAGATATTCAAGAAGAGGCAGAAACCTTAGGAATGCGCGTGCAAACGGCTTACGATCTGGTAACCGCCAGAGTCAAGATTGCCCAAGAGACACCCGATGTGATTTTGCTAGATCTGGTCTTTCCCGAACATACTGAAACTGGACTGACCTTTTTAAACGAGCTGGCACAAAGGGAGCTAAAAATTCCGACGGTGATGATGACATCTTCTAGTGGGCTGAGCGATCGCGTCATAGCGGCACGCAATGGCGGATGTGCGTTTATCGAAAAGCCTGCCTTGGCAGAGGAAATTCTCAATACGATCGCGCAGATACTGCACCAACATCATCGCGATCGCCATAAAGTTATGGTGGTCGATGACGATCCCCATATTCTCCAGCTCATGCAAACCTTTTTAGAGCGTTGGGGGCTAGAGGTGACAACCTTGCAAGATCCCCATCAGTTTTGGCAAGTCCTCGAAGCCACCTCACCCGACCTGCTGATTCTCGATCTGATCATGCCCGACTATAGCGGCATCGATCTGTGTCAGGCAGTCCGCACGGCTAGTCTGTGGCACGATTTGCCGATCGTGTTTTTGTCTGCCCACAGCGATCGCGCCACGATTCGACAACTGTTTGCCGCAGGAGCCGATGACTATCTCAGCAAACCGATCGGCGAAGAAGATTTACATACGCGCATTCTCAGTCGGTTAGAACGCAGTCGCCTATCGCGACATACAGCCGATTTTGACGGGCTCACGGGCGTATATACCCATCGTCGCGGCATCCAAAATCTCACGCAGCTTTTGCGGCTGGCAACGCGCAACCATCAGACCCTCTGCGTGGCAATTTTAGATCTAGATTTGTTTAAACAGGTGAACGATCGCTATGGGCATAGCATGGGCGATACGGTGCTCAAGCAATTTGGCAGTCTTTTACAACAGTACTTTCGCAGTGAGGATGTGACCATGCGTTGGGGTGGTGAAGAGTTTGTCGTCGGTTTGTATGGAGCCGATCGCCAGCAGAGCATAGAGCGCCTGACGAAATTGCTGGAAATATGGCGACAGCAACAATTCTTAACGGATGGGGCAGAAATCTTTTACGTTACTTTTAGTGCAGGTGTGGCCGAATACCCCACAGATGGTAATAATCTAGAGACGTTGTACCGCAAGATGGACGCCGCACTGTATCGAGCTAAAGCGGCAGGCAGAAATCAGGTCGTTGCAGTCAGCGAAGTAAAAGGGGAGGTCAGCCAAGATGGATCCAAACCCTAACCTCAGTTTCCCAGATTTAGGAAGTACTAACTTTCCCGATCGCCAGCCATCAACCATGACTGTTTTGATCGTGGATGATTCTGAGAGCGATCGCGCCACCTACCTTCGCTATCTCCAGTCAGTGCCAGAGCGGTCTTATCGCATCATCGAAGCCGAAACGCTAGAGGAAGGTCTAGAAGTATGGCGATCGCAGCATCCAGACATTCTATTGGTGGATGTATATTTGCCCGATGGCAATGGTTTAGAACTGCTAGAAGCCATCGGCACAGACTACCCCGATGGCAAGCTACCTGCGATCGTTCTGACAGGATATGGAGATGAACGAATTGCCGTGCGATCGATGAAATTAGGAGCGTCAGACTACATGGTTAAAGGGGATATCACTGCGGTTTCCCTCGCACTCTGTGTCAATCAGGTGAGCGATCGCATCGTCCTGATTCGTCAGCTCCAGCGATCGCAGCGACAGGAAAGCTTAATTGCAGAAATCGCGCTTCGCATTCGGCAATCTCTGAATGTAGAAGAGGTTTTGAACACCATTGTCCGAGAAGTCCGAGCGTTGTTACATGCCGATCGCACGGTCGTTTACCAGTTCAATCCCGATATGAGCGGAGCGGTTGTTGCCGAGTCGGTCTTACCCCCTTGGGAAGCCTGTTTCCACAGACAACTGAGCGATGCTCACTTCCCTGAAACCATGGGGGGAGCATACAGAGAAGGAAGAATTTTTGCCGCATCGGATGTTTATACGGCGAATCTCAGCCCCTGCCATCTGGAGTTGCTAGCAAGCTTTCCCACAAGGGCAAGTCTAATCGTGCCAATTTTGCGCCCAAACGACGAAACTAACCCACTATGGGGCTTGCTATGTACCTATCAATGTTTTGTGCCACGCATTTGGGAAGAGACCGATATTCGCTTGCTTCAGCAGTTATCCGTGCAGTTGGCGATCGCGATTCAACAGGCAGAACTCTATGAAGCACTTCGGCTCTCAAAGGAACGCTATCAATATCTCTTGACGGCTAGTCCCGCCACGACCTATAGCTGTAAAGCAGATGACAACTACGCAGCGACCTTCATCAGCGAGAATGTGCGAGTTAGCCTGGGCTACGAGCCAGAGGAGTTTTTAGAAACCCCTAACTTCTGGGCAGACCACCTTCACCCAGATGATGCCACTAGGGTTTTTGCCGAATTATCCTCGCTATTTGAACGGGGTATCCATCGTCATGAATATCGATTTTTGCATCAGGAAGGTCGCTATATTTGGATCAAGGATGAAATGTATCTCGTGCGCGACGATCGCGGCAACCCCATCGAAATTATCGGCTATTTTGTCGATATTAGCGATCGCAAGCAAGCCGAATTCGCACTTCAGCAAGCCAAAGCCGAACTCGAACTTCGCGTTGCCGAGCGTACCGCCGAGCTTTACAAACGCCAACAGGAATTTCTTGCCCTTGTCGAAAATTCGCCGAACGTGATCGCAAGAATAGATCGCCAAATGCGCTACCTCTATGCCAACCCTGCCTCCGAGAAAAGGTCGGGACTCTCCCCCATTGAGTTAATTGGCAAAACAGCTTGTTCGATGGGCTTCCCTCAAAACAATATCGGGCTGGCGCAAGCTGCTGTCAAAAAGCTGTTGGAAACAGGCGAAGAACAACAGTATGAAGTCGCACAAGTCTTACCCAAGGGAGGGGGAATGGGATATTACCGAGCGCATATCATTCCCGAATACGATCTTAATGGTGAGATTGAAACCATGCTCATGGTTTTCTACGATATTACATCCAACAAGCCAATACCTTCGCCAAATCAAAGGGTATCTGCAAACGAAGGAATAGGGTGGATAGCCCCTAAATTAGCAACTTTGGAAAAAATAGATGCTAATAAAATAGGGTCTGGTTTTTGCGGAAGTAATTTCAGGACTTCCTGCACATACTTGAACCCACGAAACCCTGCCTTCAAATCCAGAATACTCAAGTCCTGATTGGTATGGCGAAAATCTTGTAAGAGACGGAGAGAGAGACTCACCATAAAAAGCGATAAATTAGCGGCATTGGTGACACCAACCTCAGAGGTTTGCATAAAATCTTCCAACCCCCAAAACTGCTTTGCATCACGAAAGTTAAATTCAATCTGAAAACGCAGAGAGTAATAGTCAATCAGCTTTTGGTAAGAGAGTTCAAGGTGATTAGAGAACAAAATAACGTGGGCTTTGGCTTGCGTGTTAAGTTTAGTTTTGAGCAGGATCACAATATTTAACGGTTGAGAAAATTTCTGATGCAGAGCTTGCACCTGATAAACATCGGTTTGAATCCCATCCTCTATAGAGGAGTGAACCAGATGGGTATTGCCGATCTGTTGAGGATTGAGACGAGCACCATATTTACACTTTTTGTCTGAACCTGAGTAGGGTAGGTATAACTTCGAGTCATGTCGGAGTTTGGAGATCAGAAACAAACCTACTTGCTGCGACATTTGCAAGGCATGATTGTTGCCAAAATGCCCATCCAGCACTAGATAACTCAGTGGGATTAGTCCTCTGAGCAAAGCCAACAGGGCGATAATCATACCTTTGATGCGGAGTAACTCTGGAGTCAGAGTAACCTGCGTTTTATCCTTGTTTTTTGAACCTTGAGGTCGTCCCCGTTTCTGTTTGGGGGTAGATGATGGACGGATTGCTTCTGAGGTGAGTGGGTTGCTAATCACTTTCTCAAGACTTATGGGAAATGCTTTGCGTTCCTCGATACTCACCAACGCAAGGCTAAAGAAGGCTAGACCAGAAATCGGATGGTCATACAGACTGGAAAAGAACCGTCCTACCCCATGGGTCTCCTTCCCTGCTTTGCTCACGACTACTTCATCACCAACTAGTAGATAGGTGTCTTGAACCCGCCAACAGTGATGCCGAAAAAATTCCCAGAAGAGTCTTGCCCAAGGCAACTGCGTTGCAAAGAATCGTTGCACGGTTCGATAACTACCTCCTTTCCCAGCCCATCGCGAAATACCCAACATTGTCATCCGTCCACTCATCGCTAACATTGCGGTGATAATGATGCTCATTTGACGCGTTGTTGTGTCAGTAATGTAGTTGGACAGACAATACAGCAGTGGTAGGATGTCAAACATGGGCTTTTGAGGGAGATTTTGTTCTGATTAAACTCAGTTTCCTCCAAAAGCCCTCTTGACTAAATGCTATTTTTCATCTATCGGTTTGGCATAGGTGTTGACAAGCTGAACGAAATTGCTCTCACTGAAGCAAACCGTCGTTGGCAATCTTTGCTCGATAACGTGCGCCTGATTGTTGTCGGTCTAAATCATGCAGGAAAGGTGGAATATATCAATCCATTTTTTCTCACTACCACAGGCTACAAACTAGATGAAGTTCTAGGCAAAGATTGGTTTTCTAACTTTCTACCCCAGCAGGAACAAGAGCAAGTCAACCGTGTTTTCTTGGACATTCTGCAAGAAGACTTCTATCCCCACTATCAAAATGCCATTTTGACCAAGGCAGGGAAGGAAAGAGTCGTCGCTTGGAATAACACCTTATTACGCAACCAAGCGGGTGAGATTATTGGCGTGATCGGCATTGGCGAAGACATCACCGATAAATTAAAAATTGAGCGGGTAAAAAGCGAATTTATCTCAATCGTCAGTCACGAACTGCGAACGCCCTTGGCTTCTATTCGCGGGGCATTGGGACTGCTTGCCTCTGGCGTGTTATCGCAAAAGCCTGAAACTGCCCAGCACATGCTGGATATCGCCGTTTTTGATACAGAAAGGCTCGTGCGCCTCGTCAATGACATTCTCGACCTTGAGCGGCTAGAGTCGCATAACGTCTCTCTAGATCGACAATGGTGCGATGCTGCCGAGTTATGCCAGCAGGCTCTAGAAACCATGCAGGCGATCGCTACCGAAAATCAGATCGAACTGTCCTTTGAGACGCAATCTATCCAAATTTGGGTAGATCGCGATCGCATCGTGCAAACCCTAGTCAACCTGCTCAGTAATGCCGTGAAATTCTCATCGCCCCAGAGCAAAGTGCAGCTTGCCGTAGCATCGCAAGCCGATGGCGTTGTTTTTCATGTCAGCGATCGCGGTCGTGGCATTCCAGCCGATCTGCTAGAGAGCGTCTTTGAGCGATTCCATCAGGTCGATGCCTCTGACTCTCGCCAAAAAGGCGGAACGGGTTTGGGCTTAGCCATCTGCCGCAGCATCGTGCAACAGCATGGTGGCACGATTTGGGTAGAAAGTGTATTGGAGCAGGGCAGTACCTTCTCATTTACAATTCCCCATCGGGTCAGTTAGCAAATGTTCTTATATATAGGAGGTTCCACTCGTGTCTGCTAAATCTATTCTACTAATTGATGATGAACCAAACCTCTCTGAGGTAATTGCGGTTTGCCTACAAAGCTTTAAAGGCTGGACTGTAAGCTTGGCAAATTCTGGGCGAGAAGGATTTAGACTTTTGGAAACCGTGCAGCCAGATGCCATTCTATTGGATGTGATGATGCCTGAGATGGATGGCATTACCGTTTATCGCAACCTACAAGAAAATCCAGACACCCAAAATATTCCCGTGATTCTCTTAACTGCAAAAGTGCAAGCCAGCGATCGCGAAAAGTTTACTCAATTAGGGGTAGTAGGGACGATCGCCAAGCCCTTCAATCCAATCACCCTTGCCGACCAAGTTGCTCAATTGTTGGGCTGGTAGGTATTTTTCCTCAGATTGTCCTCATTTTTGTACGATATTATGGAGCTAATCGCGATCGAGGATAATTTCTGACCGAAAGCATGAATACGACCAACACCGATAAAAGGCTTCTATTTATTGATGATGAAGAGAACATTCGCCAAATTGTGGGGGCTTGTCTAGAATATTTTAGCGATTGGAAACCCACGATTGCCGCCTCAGGGAAGGATGGATTAGAAGCGATCGCAGAATCTAAGCCCGATGCGATTTTGCTAGATGTCATGATGCCCGATATGGATGGATTTACCTTTCTACAAGAGCTGCAATCCGATCCAGCCCTTGCTGATATTCCCGTCGTCTTACTCACATCTCGCACCGATCTCACCGAACCCCACAGGATCTCTCAACTCGGCGTTAAGGGAGCGATCGCCAAGCCCTTCAGCTCCGTTAAGCTGGTTCTGCAAATCGCCAAGATCTTAGGTTGGTAGTTGCGAATTCCCTAATTCTCGATCGGAAGGTTTATCGATAAAAATAGAATCCCCTCATTATCTGACCAATGAACCTTCTAAATCCTCAGCAATACTCAATAATTCAGCATAAAGCTCTTTGGTTCTCGTTTTTGGGCGAGATGGCGCATCTAGTGGAAATCTCTCTAAAACCCCACGAATTATCTTGGCTTTGCGATCGGGGGATGACCTCAGCAAAATCGCAATAAATCTTCTATACACATTTTCTTCGATATATGGGCTTCCTTGGTATCGATAGAAAAAATGCTCTACCTCAAAACCACAATATTCCAGATAAAACTCAGTGAGCGTTTGAGGGGTAAAATCCCCAAGCACGAAATCTTCAGACAAACCAATATATTGACGAAGCAAGCTCAAGACTTCTTCTGCTTTCAAAGTAAATCACCCCCCCCTTATCATGCTAGTTGGAGAGATAAACTTTCTAGTCCTTCAGCGACACCTAATAATTCTGCATAGAGATCTTGGGTTCTCGACTTTGGGCAATGAGATGGCGCATTTAGCGGAAATCTCTTTAAAACCCCACGGATGATGTCTGCTCGTTGATCGGGTGGTGCAGAGAAAAAAATAGCAATAAATTTTTCATGCACATTTCTGCCGATGTATCGAAATATGTGCGGATCTAACTCAAAACCACAATATTCTGGATAAAACTCAGCAAGGGTTTTGTCATTGAAATTCCCAACAGAGAAACTTCCAAATCCTCCAATGTATTCATCCAGCAATTGCAGAATCCCTACTGTTTTCACAACCGTTACCCCTAAATTCATGTATTACAGTTCAAACTAACGGCAAAAAATGAGGGAATTCTGTGGTGCGGGTAATTTTTTAGTTGGCGTGACATTTTTAGTAAACCTTCGCCTAAAACTAACGTCAGTTCGGGATAAGAAAACCTGAAATGCTATACATCCCAAGGATCCCCCCAGCCCCCCTTGAAAAAAGGGGGGAGAACTCACTTCCCTTTTGCAAGGGGGATGCCCGATAGGGCAGGGGGATCAAACCCCTTGGTTCCAGTAAGTTAGCTTGCTTTGTTCAGAAATCTTTAACCCGAACTCAGGTTAAATCAAAACCATCTATTCCATCTCTAAATATAGGAGAGGCAATTTTCTTGAAAGATTTTGCTGGTTACTGTATTGACATCCATCGGTTTTCCCAAAAAGTACCCTTGAAAGAATTCACAATTTAAATTTTTTAGTTGTTCCAATTGCTGGGCGGTTTCCACCCCTTCTGCCGTCACCGTCATACCTAAATCATGGGCTAAATTTACGATCGTGCGCACAATTCCTAAGTTATCTTTACTGACTTCCATGAGGGTGATAAAAGAGCGATCGATCTTTAAATTTTCCACCTTTAAATGATGTAAATAACTCAGAGAAGAATAACCCGTACCAAAATCGTCAATACTGACATGAATTTGACGAGTTTTAAGCTCGTCGAGCAGTTTGAGAACGACTTCACGCTGTTGCATGAGAGCATTTTCAGTAATCTCTAAGGCAAGGTTTTGGGTATTGACTTGATGGATTTTGATGGTTTTGTCCAAAAAGTCTAGAAAATCTGGCTGAGTTAGCTGCTGTGCGGACAGATTGACTTGCATGCGAAACAGAGGACTCAATCCCTGCTTTTGCCATTCTCTAAGTTGGGTACATGCCATGTCGAGCACATAGCGATCGAACTGAATAACCAAACCAGTTTCTTCTGCCACAGAAATAAATTCCCCTGGCATAATCAGACCGCGCTGGGGGTGTTGCCAGCGGATAAGTGCTTCCACCCCTTTGATCGTATTCTTTCTTAAAGAGGCGATCGGTTGGTAGACGAGATAGAGTTCCTCGGCTTTAAGAGCCTGATGCAGTTCGTTCTGAATCTCAAAAAAGGATAGAGCGCGATTGTGCATCGCCGCATTAAACACTTGAATATTTGCCTTTCCTGCTGTCTTTGCCTGATGCATTGCCGTATTTGCATCTCGCAATAGATGCTTGGAGTTTTTGTACGCGCGATCGCCTTGAACGATGCCAATACAAACTTTAATATGGATGAGGTGACCGTCGATACCAAAGGGCAATTGGGTCTCTTGATAGAGACTTTTGGCAATTCTCATCGCTTCGCTCATCTGCGGACAGTTCTCTAACAAAATCGCAAAGGTATCATTGCCACAATGGGCTAAGAGCGTTCCCGATTGCAAACAACTCTCCAAACGTCGTGCAATTGAAACGATCAGGCGATCGCCTGCTTGATGGCCGAGAGAGTTGTTGATCGATGGCAGTTGATCGCACTCCAGCAAAATCAAGACAAGGCTTTCATCGATCGCCTGTCGATTGCGATCGAAGATTTGCATGAGTCGTTGGGTCAAAAAAGTACGGTTGGGAAGATTGGTGAGCAGGTCATGCATCGCAACATGCAACAATTGATTTTGGATGCGCGTGCGCTCCGCTATTTCCATTTCTAATTGCGCCGTGCGCTGGATCACTCGAGCCTCTAGTTCGCTATTCAGCTTTTGAATTTGCTCTTGGGCAAAGCGCAGATCGAGGTGGTTTTTAACCCGTGCCAAAAGTTCTTCTGCTTGAAACGGTTTGGGAATGTAATCGATCCCCCCCATACCAAAGGCTTTGACCTTATCACTCGCACGATCTAAGGCACTCAGAAAAATAACTGGAATTGGTTGTGTAACTGGATCGAACTTGAGCCTCTGACAGACCTGATAACCATCCATCTCTGGCATATTAATGTCAAGTAAAATCAAGTCGGGTCGCACTGCCTTTGCCACCTTTAGCCCCGTTTTTCCATTCAGGACACTCCGCACCTTATACCCCTGCTGCGTGAGAATCGTCGTTAATAATTCAAGATTTTCAGGGACATCATCTACGATCAGGATGTCTCCCTTGCTGCTATTGACTTGAGCTGGCGTAGGTTGAGATGTCATTACATTTACTGCACGAAAGGTTATGCCCAAAGGCATGGATACTTTTTTGGGATTCTACACTTTCTATAATCATCCGCGACTTTTACGGGATGATATCGATTAAATTTAAAATAATCTTAGAGTATAAACATAAAAAATTGCCTACAATCGCATTAAAGTCACGATTGTTGAGCGATCGCGGCTTCTGCCAAGTCTGAGATCGTATCGCAGCGAAAGGTTTTGACCAGTTTTAACAGGGCGATCGCGAGTTGAGGCTCAGTATCAGAAATTTCCGCCACCAATTGGCTTATCCTCTCTGCATCAGCAAAGGTAGCGGCTTCGTAGAGTTGCTTTATCCAGCTACTTCGCAACAACGTCATACTTTTTAAGATTTGAGCATTACTATCGGACTGAGCGCGATCGCTTGGGGTTGATGTGCGATCGTCTCCGGCATAGATATATTGCACGCCGAGGTGTTCGCGGATCTTGTCAAAGATCAAATCGTCACGAAAGGGTTTGCGCAGGTAATCGTTACAACCTGCAGATAAGATTGTGGCTTTCTCTTGCTCTAAGGCACTCGCTGTCAAGGCAATAATGGCAGGGGCTTGTCCTTTGACATGGGCGCGAATCCGCTGCGTCGCCTCATAGCCATCCATCACGGGCATCCGCATATCCATCCAAATCAAATGAGGTTGCCAATCTTCCCAGATTTTTACGGCTTCTTGACCATTTTGAGCTTCGCGCACATCAAAACCCATCGGTTCCAATAATTTCACCAGCAGGGTGCGGCTTTCCCATTTGTCCTCTACGACGAGGATGCGATAGGTAGGCTGATCGGGAGCGAGTTTGACCACAGAACGATAGGTTGGAATGCCTTCAAGCGCGATCGGCGCGGCCATTTTGAGGGGTATGTCAAACTGGAACACACTACCTTGCTCTGGCATACTAGTGACAGAGAGTGTACCACCTAATAGTTCTACAAATTTTTTGCTAATGGTTAATCCCAGACCAGTACCAGTCTGAGACTTTCGTCCGGATGAAGTTTGATAAAAAGGCAGAAACAACTGTTTGAGTTCTTCGGAACTGATGCCCAATCCAGTGTCTTGAACAGCAAATGTGAGGGCTTGGTTGGCAGCACTCACCCGTAAAGTAATGCTCCCTGTAACAGTAAATTTGACGGCATTTCCCAAAAGGTTAATCAAGATTTGGCGAAGCTTTGCCTCATCCGTTTCCACATACTGGGGTACTGTGGGCATGCGTTCAAAGATCAGCATTAAGTCTTTTTCTTGGGCTTTGAGCCGAAACATCTCTTCGAGAGATTGGAGCAACCCATATAGATTGAAGGCATGGAGATGGATCTCCATCCGCCCCGCCTCGATTTTATCCATATCGAGCACATCGTTAATCAGAGAAAGCAGATGTTCGCCACTATTCTGAACGATTTGCAAATTTGCTGCTGCCGATTGTTGAAAAAATGCTGGATCGCGTTTGAGGTCGCGTTGCATCACTTGAGTAAAACCCAGAATTGCGTTGAGGGGGGTGCGCAGTTCGTGACTCATATTGGCAAGAAAGCTGCTTTTGGCTTGATTGGCAGATTCGGCTGCCTGCTTAGCCGCTTCCAAATCGAAATTCTTCTGGGCTAATTCTTCTTCCGATCGCTTGCGATCGGTGATATCAGTTCCCAACGCAAGCAGTTCTACAACACGACCGCGACGTCGAAAATAGCCTTAACAAGCCAAGTCAGCCAAAATTGTTGGAGATCGGAGCTAATGTGTTGCCCATCCTTCATATAGACCATTTCAGGTTGCAGACAAAACTGCTCGATCAGCATTTCAAGATTTTTAGGCGTAAATTCACTTTCTGTTGTAACTTTGTCAAAAATCGATCGCCCAATAATTTCTGATTCGTTATAGCCAAAGAAATCTAAACCGTATCGATTGAGGAAGAGGACAATACCCTCTACATTTACGCGCATAATAATACAGTTGACAGTCTGCACGAGATCGCGATACTTTTGTTCGCTTTGTCGCAAAATTAGTTCTGTTTGTTTGCGCGAGGTGATATCCTCACCCACCACCAGTAGGTGTGGCTTTTCATTTAGCTGAATAATCTCACCACTAAAGATAGCGTTGCGAAGTTCTCCCGATCCCGTGAGATATGAAGTCTCAAAATTGCGCACCAATCCATTCGCATTCAGTTCGCGATAGAATCGCGTGCGATCGCCCTCCTCGCTCCAAAAGCCAATCTCAAGGGTTGTATAACCAATCACTTCTTCACGACTGCGTTCCGCATATTTCAAAAACGTGTCGTTGACATCTAGATAACGGCTTGTTTCTAGAGAGACGATCGTAATCGCCAATGGGCTGCCATAAAAGGCTGAGGCAAACTTTACTTCTGACTCTCGCAGTTTGGCCTCGCTCTGGCGGAGTTTCTCTTCGGCTTCTTTGCGATCGCTAATATCTAAGATTACCCCATCTAACCATTGCACCGTCTCGCCATTGGCATAGTAACCACGCCCTGTTCCGCAAACCCAGCGAATGCTGCCGTTGGCATGGATAATTCGATAGTCGATCGCATAGGAGCTTCTTGAGGCAATTGCTTTGTGCGTTTGCTGCATCACTTTTTTCACATCCTCTGGATGCACGATATCTCGCCAGAGACGAGAACCACTGATAAAGGACTCAGGGGGATATCCAGAGATCTCATCGACTCCATGACTGAGGAATACGACCGTCCAATTATCATCGCAAAGACAGCGATAAACGATGCCAGGTACATTGGCTACGAGCGCTTGAAATTTCTCCTCGCTCTCGATTCGAGCCTTCTGTTCTTTTTTGAGCGTAGTAATGTCATGTTCGGTAACCAAAAAATAGTCTTGCCCTTGCAGTTGAATCGCCTCAATGGAAAGAAGCATCGTTTTGAGACCTGTCTTGAAACGCAGGCAAGCCTCAAAATCACGCACATATCTTTCGGTTTTTAACTGCTGATACATCCGATCTCGTTGAGCTAGATCGATCCAGAGATTTAAGTCTAGGTCTGTGCGACCAATCACCTCCTCGCGGGTAAAGCCAGAGTGATAGAGAAAGGCTTCGTTCGCATCAACAATTTCCCCATTCTCTAATTCGAGAATATTTAAGGGTGTGGGGCTATAGTAAAAAGCCTTGGGAAACTTTTCTTCGGCAGTTTGCAAAGCCTGCGCTGTGGTTTGGCATAAAAGCTCTAGCTCTTCTAGTCGCTGGGTTTGTTCGATCTGCTGATTTTGGAGCGATCGCAGCTCGATCTGCGTCTCAACTTGAGCCAACACTTCCCGTTTGTGGAAAGGAGCCGTCAGATAGCCTATGCCTCCAGCCTCATACCCCTTATCTTTGTCGGCGATCGCTGTTTCCCCAACTAGGAAAATTACGGGAATATCGGCGATCGCTGGCATAGCTTTGAGCTTTTGGCAAATCTCATAACCGTCCATGTCGGGTAGGGTGAGATCCAATAAAATCATGTCGGGTGGGGATGATGAGATAATCTCTAAAGCTGCTGAACCCGTGCTTGCAAATTTAACCCTGTAGTTGCTCTCATTAAAGATCGTCGCAAGTAGGTGACTTTGCTGTTGCTCGTTGTGGGCGATCAGAATGGTTGCCTTAACAGATGCTGTATCGAAGTTGCTCATGGAGACTCCTAGGGAATGGCAGCAAGTCCCTAAATTATAGGAGGTTTTCAGCCATCGGTCTATTTCCTTCTTAGGAAAGAATTGCTTAGGAGTGCAACTTGAATCCTTTATTATTTCATTAGGATGACGAAATAAATCTCTTTTTGTTCCTTGGTCGATCGCAACAACAAAGAAATTGGAATTTACACGATTTACTAACAGAAAATAGTCTACCTATCCTTTATATAGATATAGTTTCAGTAAAAACAATATCCGTGTGTCGAATGACATACTTCTAAAGACATAGATAACAAAGCCCACTTTTACTAAACAAAAGAAAATAGAATTCTTGCCAACAAATTTAAAAAATCTTGGGAACAACATCAAAAACTATCAAGTCAATAGACTCGTGTTTAGCAGGAAATACCCAATATGAATTCTCTTACCAAATTATCTATCCCTTTTGCCCTTGGTCTTGTTGCAATTACCGCGATCGCCTCATCTGCATCAGCTGACGAAGTCGTAGGACAACCTGGTAGCTACTTAGGCGCAGGTGTCTCGCTCAATGCCCTTGCAACTACCCCATCTGCTTTAGGTGCAAATATTACAGGTCGTCTAAAGTTTGACAATTCGCCCATCTCACTTCGCAGTACAGTTCTATTTGGCAATGGTGGAACCTCTGTAACTCCCACGGTTTCCTATGACCTACCTGTTAGCGATCGCGCCAGTGTATATCTAGGTGCTGGTGGTTCCTTTAACTTAAATAATAACAATACGCTAACAGGCGATCGCCAATCCTTTGTGCTCCAACCGGGCGCAGAAGTTAGTGTCAGCAAACAAGTGGTTCTCTATGGTAATGCGATCGTTCCCATCAGTGGCTCGACCATTGGCTCCGCTGGAACTTCCGTTCAAGGCGGTGTTGGCTTCCAATTCTAAGTTCGACCTCTAAATCTTAGTTTATCTACCTCGATGCCTCCTTCCAAAATGGAAGGGGGCTTTTTTAGCCATTATGGTAGGCTGAAACTGCAATCGGCGATCGCGTTACAAGGTGTCAGTTCCTGAGAGCTGCTTAAACTCCTACAAAAAGAGAGACATTAAACTTCCGTAAGTATTTCTTGAAGTATTAGTGCCACATCCTCTGATTTTTCCATTGATTGACTACAACACAACCGAACTCTTTCATGGTATTTTTTATTCGCGATAAGTAACCATCTAGCTGCTTTTTGAATAATTTGATTGACCAAAAAATCTTCACTATTTTCGATACATAAGGCTGATATGATACGGTTCACATATATTTCAGATCCAGTTGCTATAAAAGATGCCCATAAAATATCTAAAACATTTGGATAATCAATGGGTATTTTGTCAATTTCTGGAGGGGACATTGACAAAAGCCGATCGATTAACATTTTTATTTCTGGATCGCCATTTTGAGATAAATAAGCTAGATATTCCTTTGATTGGTGATTATTTGAAATCCAAAGCGATCGAACGAGCGCTTGTCGATCTAAGATAGACAAATCATTTAATTGAGAAAACCATTCAGCTATTTTAGTTGGATTATCTCGAAAGATAAAACTCAAAAAAAAGACTATTGGTTCTTGAGTTAATTCGTTAGTTAGATAACCTTCTTTGTGAAACGTAAAAATTGCTCTGGGTATAAGATCGGGTTGAGGATTGTCATAGTAGAAACTCATCCATGTTTCTAGTTGTGACAAAGACAGAGCTTTCATAAATAGAATGTCAGAATTATTGTCTAGCGCTACTTATTTTAATTTTTTAATGCAAATTTTAATGCAAAAATGATTTCTTACTAAACATTAAAGTATTAGATGTTCAGAAAAAATTAGGCTCTTAATTAATCAATGAGAGTAATTTGAGTCATAGATAATATCCTTGGCTTTTTTTCAATGCCTGTACTTCTAACATTAACTTTATCTCCTATTTTCATCTCTCTACCTAACTCTTCAATGATTTGCTTTTCTTTACCTCTAAATTGAATTTTTTCTCCTAATTGAAAATCGCAATTTTCATAAACAATTTCATCATCTTTTACGGTAAAGAAACACATGTATTTAGGATTATGTCCGCCTTTGTCCACATCAGTTTTAGAGATGCTTTGCACGGTTCCTTTAACTGTAATCACCCATCCATTACTTATAACTGGCATTTGCTCTTTTTGCTCCAAGCTAGATTTACCAAGAGCTCTCTGAATCCACGATGCTAGTTTGTTTATCATTTTTTCCCTAGATAGCCTTACCTACAACTTTCAACTGAGAAAAAGTAATTTTCTACTTACCCTTTTTCTTTTTTCCACCTCCTAGTTCTGGACCAATACGTTTTTGCATAATGTCCCCAACCAATAAAGATGTTTCTCCTCTTCCTTTATTAAAATTCTTTTCAATACTCTTATATAGGGAGTCAGGAATGCATACGTTGCCTATACCTGCGGATGGTGCTGGTTTACCAGCACTTTCAACTGCCTCTTTAGCAAATGTAGTGCAGTTATAGAAGAACACTGAATACTGGGCATTTTTCTTCGATTCTGCATATTGTAGGACGCTATCTACTTCTTTACGAGTTAGATCGTAAGATTGCGTGGCTTTTGCATTATGCATATAATCTGGATGAAGGACTTGTCCAGCTACATATGATTTAAACGGATTTGGGCTATAACCTACTGCATCAGCGGCACGTAACTGAATTCCACCCCAAGTTAGAGCTATATCTACATCAGATTGTATTACCTCGTCTCTCATATATTGTATGATTTCTTCTCGGGGAGCGTCAGGATACCTTTCTAAAAGATCGGCGAAAGTTTCATCATAAGTCTCCTTATTATCTATCAAAAGCTGTTTAAATATTTCTGCCTCCGATAGACCTCCATAATCCTTCCACTCAAATTTATTGGGCCAAAATCCGAATGGATCGCCACCAGTTTTAAGTTGGTTCTTATGAGCATCAGGCAAATCATCTGGTATGTTAGTAGGATCTTTCCATTCAAGCTCGACCCAAGTATGACCAACACTTCCCGAATTAAGTTGTTTTAATAAGTTCATACCAGGAGCGTCAAGATCGGCATGCATATGCAGTTTTGCCACTGGCAAAATTGCATCCAAATCCGGCGCTTCTGTGGTTGCATTACTTCTCCCACGATTAGTTTGTATTAAAGAACGGTTGACCATAGATTGTGATTGAATAGCCGCTCCATTCTGCTGCACCACATGGGTCAACTCATGAGCAATTAGCTCCTGCCCCTCTCGACTGCTCGGATCGTAGGCTCCCTGCCTAAAGAACACATCCTGATCCGTCGTGAATGCCTTCGCCTGTATAGATTTGTTCAGCTGGTCAGACTTCGCATCCGTATGCACCTTCACGCCGCTAAAATCTGCTCCCATTGCCTCACCCATCTTTGCTTGCAGATTGGGATCTAAAGATTGACCGCTACCCCGAGCGCTTTGAATCGATGACTCCAAATCTGCTGATGCTTCGCCCCCAGCTAAAGTGTCTCGTCTTTGCACCAAAGACTTTGCCTGCAGTTCTTCCTCTTCCTCTGGCATCCCTTCTCTCTGTATTGCCTCGGAGAACGGTTTCATCTGAATTTCCTCTTCCTCCTCAGGATCGCGCTGAATTGAGGAGATTGCAGGCTTCATCTGGAGCTTCTCTTCCTCTTCTGGAGCTTCCTCCCGTTGAACGCTTTCTGGCGCATTGATCTTTTGTACGACTTCCGATGCGACGCGATCTGCCTCTTGTTCGTAGCGATCGCCCACTGCCCCGATCGCTAACTTAGCCTGAATCGTTTTTGCTTGATTTTCTTTATACCGTTGTACCATTTCCTGATGTTTTCGCTGCATGATGCGCTGTGACGAGCCGCGTACGGGCGTATACCCATAATTGGGGTCAGATGCTGCGTTTCCTCCCTCCATAACCCTTTGCCGCATCTCGTCCAACTTGCGTTGCATGATATTCTGTGACGAGCCGCGTACTAAGGCATATTCATGATTGGGCATCGGTTCTGCGTTGCCTCCCTCCTTAGATCGCTGAACGATACCCTGCCATTTTCGCTGCATCACGCTCTCAGTCGAGCCTCGGTTATCGTTACCAGAGAAGCTCAAATCTGTATAGTAAAGATTTTTTTGAGAAGATTGTTTTTCCTGACTTTCTAAGTCTCTTTCTGCTTGAGAGGATTCCGCGTTTTGTGGTGCAGCAGATTGCTGGACTTGAGAAGGTGCAAAGGGGCGCGTTTGAATTTGTACGGCAGGTGGAACAAATGATGATTGGGCTGCGGGCTTGCTTACATATTCGCTCATGATCGAACACCTCTCTTTGAATATTACCTAAATTTCAGGTTAAGCTGCAAACAACAAGACTTGACAAAAATCCATAAGCTCCTCATAGAAAGGATTTAGAGATGTTTGCGATCGCTATAAAAACATCGGCTTTTTTGCAATGAGCATATTTTAGCCGAAACTCCGCTTAGAGTGCGAGTTTTTGTAGGGATACTCGAAGAGTCTCTTGAGATCGATCGCGGCTAATAACTTAGCGTAATTTTTATAGACGATCGCTGCTTAATTCCTTAAAAATATCCAAATGGGCGATCGCACCAGTTAGGAGGTGGGGTTTCATGCTTCAATTCAGCCGACAAGATTGGCGATCGCTAATTTTATTGCATCAGTAAGCCTTCTCCCGAATAACTTGGAATAGCATCAGGAATTGACCTAAAAATATTTGAATCTTACGTAGATGGTAAAGCTTGTAAGCTAGATTTATCAACGGGATTGACGGGGCTCGAACCCGCAACTTCCGCCGTGACAGGGCGGTGCTCTAACCAATTGAACTACAATCCCTCGTAGTCACTTAATTTGTTTATTTTTAAGCGATCTCCATTTTGCTTATTAAAGCAATATTTGTCAATCATTTTCTAAAAATAGGTTTGCCATGCCCCTTATTGCCATATCCACAGAGGTATCCCACTGGTCTCAACCTCAAATTGCAAGCGCGTAAACGCCTCATTACCGCCAGGAAGAAACCGACTGACCAAAGACTTGGGTGGCTCGATCGCGTGAAACTTGGTTTTCTCAGGGTCGAGCCCCACCAATTCGGCAGCCCATCGCCGCGCATCATTCTCCGTGCCGAGGCGATCGACGAGTCCCAGTGCCAAAGCTTGTTCGCCCGTGAATACGCGCCCATCGGCAAACGATCGCACCACATCTGGACTGAGTTTGCGTCCCTCTGCCACCGTCTGCACAAATTGGTTATAGCTGCTGTCGATCAAGGCTTGCAAAATCTCTTTTTCAGGCTCGGTAAGTTCGCGATCGAAGGCAAGAATATCTTTGTAAGGCCCTGATTTAATGACTTTGAAAGAAACGCCAACTTTATCTAGGAGTTTCTCTAGGTTGTTGCCGCGCAGGATCACGCCAATACTGCCCGTAATCGTGCCGGGATTCGCCACGATATAGTCAGCCCCTACGCCAATATAGACACCACCACTTGCCGAGATATTGCCAAAGCTGGCGACGATTTTGATCTTCTCTCTGGCGCGCTTCAGGGCATCATAGATTTCTTGGGAGTCACCCACCGTCCCCCCGGGGCTGTCAATGCGTAACACCAAAGCAGGAAAGTGGTTTTCTTGGACAAATTCTAAAGCTTTGAGAATGCGGGTGCGGGCTTGGGAGGCGATCGCACCCGTAATTTCAATTTTCGCGATCGTTTTTTTAAATCTGCGGTTGAAGGGCCAAATCATTTGTTTTTCGTTATCAGGTATGAAGTTCTTAAAAAAGCCGAACGCTAATTGCTTAAGTTCTTCATCCATTTTAACTCGACTAATTAATCGGTTTTCTCAATAAGAGACGGCGAGGGCTGCCCATGAGCCATTGGCTAAGTTCTGGATCGAAGCGGTGAAAGTTATAGCCCATATCATCGTAAAGCGATCGCGCGGCAAAGTTATTCTCTAGGGCATGCATATATACCTGCGAACATCCCCAACTTTTAGCGGTTTTTTCGACGGACTTAATCAACAGTTTTGCTGCCCCTTTGCGCCGCCAGTCTGGATGCACGGCTAAGTTAAATAGGTAGGGATATTGGCGATCGCTATTCCAGTTAAATAGGGGGAAAGAAGACGAACCAATGGGAATATGACGCAAGCAAATCTCGGCACTGGCAACGATGCGATCGGGTTCGGCGTCTGGAGTCACCACAAAACAGGCATAGTGGGGAGTAAGATCGAGAAGGCGATTGTTTAGATCGACAGAAATTCCCCAACGGATAATCGGGTAAAAACAGTTGGTGAGAAATGTCCAATTTCCTTTGCGATCGCAGTAAAAGCTTATTGCTAAAACTTCAGCGACTCTGGCAATATCCTTATGCTGTGCTAGCCGAATATCAAACAATGAGTTTTTCAAGAATGATTCTGCCACGACCCCAACAATAAATGTCTTAAATTCTATCCTAATGTTGTTAACGATCCGTCCGCGCAAACAGTTTGGTCAGCATTGGCTGCGAAGTGACAAAGCCCTCAACAAAATCCTACAGGCATCTCAACTCAGCGAAAGCGATCGCATTTTAGAAATTGGTCCCGGTACGGGCAATCTGACGCGTCTGTTGTTGCCTCGGGTTAAAACCGTTACCGCTGTCGAGATCGATCGCGATCTATGTCAGCAGTTGCGCCAAAAGTTCGCCAAAGATTTATTCCCCAAAAATTTAACCGAGTCCGCTCGATTAGAACTGATCGAAGCCAGCATTTTAGAAATTCCCTTACCTGCTTACACCAATAAGGTGGTTGCGAATATTCCTTACAATATTACGGGCGAGATTTTAGAAAAGTTACTGGGTAGCATTGCGCAGCCCCAGCCGCAATTTGAGCGGGTCGTGCTGCTCGTCCAAAAAGAAATTGCCGATCGCCTTGTGGCAAAAGCAGGGCATAAAGCCTACGGGGCTTTGAGCGTGAGAATGCAGTATCTCGCCGAATGTCAATTTGTTTGCGATGTGCCCGCCCAAGCCTTTTACCCCGTGCCCAAAGTTAACTCAGCTGTCGTTTGCCTCTTACCGCGATCACCAATTCAACCCGCCTCCGATCCCAAGGCTTTAGAAACCCTGATCAAAATGGGATTTGCCACCCGCCGCAAAATGCTACGCAATAATTTGATGTCGCTGATTGATCGAGATCGCCTTGTGGTGCTTCTAGAAGAAATGCAGATCGATCCGCAGGTGCGTGCTGAGGATCTCAGCGTGGCTCAATGGGTGAGCTTAAATGAGGCGATTCTTGCAATGTAAGAACGCAATATTTGGGCATAAATCTTCGCAATCGCATGAAGCTTTGATTAGTTACACTTTGATGCGATCGCAATTTTCCTAGGCAAGAACTGTTCACTAATAACTATTCACCGATCCCTGACTACTCTAAGCTCCAAAATATTCATAGAAAGTTCTCAAGGTTAGCCGTGCAGATTACAAACTACGATCCAGGTGATTTTTACGATGAACTGTTTATCACCGCAGGTCAGCCCCGCCCTGAAGCAACACAGTTGGTTGAAAAAATTAATGCCTTAGGCGAAGGCGAACTAATTCAGCGGCAGCAGGCGGCGAGTTTGGCTTTGTTTAAACTAGGCGTGACTTTTAATGTCTATGGCAGCGAGCAAGGTACAGAAAGGGTTTGGCCGTTTGACATCATTCCACGCATTATTCCAGCACAAGAGTGGTTGGCGCTCGAAAAAGGCTTAAAGCAAAGAATCTACGCGCTCAATTTGTTTTTAGCCGATATCTATGACACTCAAAAAATTGTTAAAGATGGCATCATTCCCTCAGAACTGATCGAATCTGCCTCTGGCTTTCAACGGGCTTGCATCGGACTCAAACCGCCCAAAGATATCTGGTGTCATATTACGGGTACTGACCTCGTCCGCGATCGCGCGGGTTCCATGTATGTACTTGAGGATAATCTGCGTTGCCCTTCGGGAGTTTCCTACGTGCTAGGCAATCGCCGCATTATGAAAAGTACGTTCCCACAGGTGTTTAGCAAAATGGATATTCGCCCCGTCGAGGAATATACCAGTCACTTGTTAGAATCTCTGCTCAATCTGGTGGATGATGGCATTTCCGATCCCAATGTGGTCGTTCTTACCCCGGGAATCTATAACTCCGCCTATTTCGAGCATTCCTTTTTGGCACAACAGATGGGTGTGGAGTTGGTGGAAGGACGAGATCTGGTGGTTATGGATGGCTACCTCAAAATGCGAACCACCAAAGGATTTCAAAGGGTTGATGTGATCTATCGCCGCATTGATGATGACTTTATCGATCCATTAGCCTTTCGTCCAGATTCTCTGTTAGGCGTTCCCGGCTTGATGGAAGTTTATAAGTCGGGTCGGGTGGCGATCGCCAATGCCTTAGGAACGGGAGTCGCTGATGACAAGGTGATTTATTCCTTCGTGCCTGAAATGATTCGCTATTATCTCGATGAAGAACCCCTCTTAGCGAATGTACCCACCTATTTATGTTGGGAAGAGAAGCAACAAGCCCATGTTCTCGCCAATCTCGATAAGCTCGTAGTCAAAGCCGCCAATGAATCGGGTGGCTATGGCATGCTGATCGGGGCTCATGCCACAGAGGCAGAACGTCAGGAGTTTGCCGTCAAAATCAAAGCGAATCCTCGCAACTATATTGCCCAACCCACACTCTCCCTCTCGCGCGTTCCAACCTTAATTGACGATTGCCTCGAAGGCTGTCACGTTGACCTGCGCCCCTACATTCTTTACGGCAAAGAAATCTTTGTCAACCCTGGTGGGCTGACTCGCGTGGCACTCAAGCGCGGTTCGCTCGTCGTCAACTCTTCCCAAGGTGGCGGCAGCAAAGATACTTGGGTACTCAATTCCTAGTCATTTCTTAGCCATTTCCTAGCCTAAAATCCAGCATTGAAAACATGCTCAAAGCATTCACAATGCAAACACTAGACGTTACTAAATTAAAGACTGTAATCTGCGCGGAACCCCAAAATCGAGGCGATAATTTCTAATTATAGAAGGCGATCGCGCCGCATGAAGCACATCAAACCTACAGTTATGTTCGATCGCCTTCTATAATAGGTTTAGTTCAAGTCCAGTAAGAATTTTAGATTATGGTTTCAGTTGTGGTAAAGCCAAGTGATATTCTGCATCAGGCCGATCCTGAGCGTTTACATCGTATTCGTCACACTTGCTCTCATGTGATGGCAATGGCAGTACAAAAGCTATTTCCAGAGACAAAGGTCACGATTGGCCCATCGACTGACACTGGCTTTTACTACGATTTCGATCGCGCCGAGGCATTTACGCCTGCCGATCTTAAAGCCATCACCAAAGAAATGAAGCGCATCATCAAGGCAAATCTGCCCCTCGTGCGCCAAGAATTCGATCGCGCCACCATCAAAGCCGAGATCGAAAAACTCAACGAGCCTTACAAATTGGAATTGTTGGATGCGATTCCCGAAGGTGAAATCATTACACGCTACACGATTGGCGACCCTGCTGTTGCCGCAAAGCCTTGGTGGGATCTCTGTGCGGGGCCGCATTTAAACACAACAGGCGAGATTAATCCCGATGCCTTTGAACTAGAGAGCATTGCTGGAGCCTATTGGCGTGGCGACGAAAAAAACGCGATGTTGCAGCGCATCTATGGCACGGCTTGGGAGACCGCCGAGCAGCTAGCCGCTTATAAAGAACAAATCGAAGAGGCAAAACGCCGCGACCATCGCAAGATTGGTAAAGATTTACAGCTATTTAGCATTCAAGAAAAAGCAGGTGGTGGTCTCGTATTTTGGCATCCACGCGGCTCGACCATGCGGAACATCATCGAGAGCTTCTGGAAAAATACCCACGTTGAGAATGGTTACGAACTCGTCACAACACCGCACATGGCGAACCTCGATCTGTGGGTAACTTCGGGGCACAACGACTTTTATCGCGAAAGTATGTTTCAACCCATGAAAGTGGAAGAACAGACTTATCAAATCAAACCGATGAACTGTCCTTTCCATATTTTGATTTACAAAGATTCTCTGCACTCCTATCGAGAGCTACCCATACGCTGGGCAGAGTTGGGAACGGTTTATCGCTACGAGCGTTCTGGAACCATGCACGGTCTAATGCGCGTGCGCGGCTTTACCCAAGATGATGCCCATATTTTCTGTACGGAGTCACAGATGGCCGAAGAGATTTTGGGCGTTCTGAATCTAGCTGAGAAGATTTTAACGACCTTTGGGTTTGAGAACTACGAGGTGAATCTCTCTACTCGTCCTGAGAAGTATGTCGGTTCCGAAGAGATTTGGGATAAAGCCACCAATGCCCTGCGTCATGCCCTCGACCAAAAGGGTTGGGCTTATATCGTCGATGAGGGTGGTGGTGCGTTTTACGGGCCCAAAATCGATATTAAGATCGAAGATGCAATCGGGCGGCGTTGGCAATGTTCCACAATTCAGGTGGACTTCAATTTGCCCGAACGCTTTGATATGGAATATGTGGGAGAAGATGGCAATCGCCACCGTCCTATCATGATTCACCGTGCTCTGTTCGGCTCCTTAGAGAGATTTTTTGGCATTCTCGTCGAAAACTTTGCAGGCGACTTTCCCTTGTGGTTAGCTCCAATTCAAGCGCGAATTATTGCTGTGTCCGATCAACTGCTAGACCATGCCAATCAGGTTGCTGCCCAAATGCAGAAGGCTGGGTTGCGCGTGCAGGTCGATAACAGCGGCGATCGCATGGCAAAACAAATCCGCAAAGCCGAGCTAGAAAAGATTCCTGTAATGGCAGTGATTGGCGCGAAGGAAGTTGAGGCGAATACGCTCAGTATTCGCAGCCGCAAGCATGGCGATCTGGGTGCGATCGCGCTTGAAGAAGCGATCGATAAAATGCTCGCCGCCGTTCAAAATCACGGTTGGTTTTGATTTTGCGAATTAGCTAGGGCACTCCCCCTGTGGTTGTCCTAGCTCTATTCTCCTAGATTACACCTCAATTTATTAGCTGGATGGAAGGGTGCGATCGCATTCAAAAAAATCTCGATAATAGCGATCGCAATTGACCGCGAAGTGAGACTTAACAAACTCTTGCTTTAACTGTAAAGTCTCTTGTTCGTATTATAAAATCGTTTCAACTGGCGTTAAGATTAAGCTATATAAGCTCAAAGAAAAACCTTATGAACTTAAAAGATAGCCTACTAAACCGTATCACTCAAACTGCTGGACAATGTGGCGGTCGTCCTTGCATTCGGGGAATGCGAATTCGTGTGACTGATATTTTGGAGATGCTAGCTGAAAATGTTAGCGCTACTGAGATTTTAGAAGATTTTCCCGATTTGGAACTTGCTGATATTCAAGCTTGCCTAGTTTTTGCAGCACGACGTACTGATTTCCCTAGACTGACTGCATGAAAATCTGGATTGATGCTCAGTTGCCTCCAACTCTGGCGGATTGGATAACTAGTAATTTTGGAGTAGAAGCTACATCTTTGAAGGAACTAGCGCTCCGAGATGCGAAGGATATCGAAATCTTTGAAGCAGCAAGATTTGCAAATGCAGTGATTATGACAAAGGATAGTGATTTTATCGATTTGGTTTGCCGACTAGGAACGCCTCCTCGAATTTTATGGTTGACTTGCGGTAATGTTACCAATCGTAATTTACGAAAGCTTCTCAGCACTACTTTGCTAGATGCTTTAAAGCAATTGGAGCAAGGAGAAGCAATTATAGAAATTAGTAGCGATTCATCGTAATTGATTTGGGGAATTGTTTGACAATTATGTTTTTATTTAATGGACAAACCCCAATCATTGAAGAGGTTTGACATGCTATTTCCATACCTCTCGCAGGTTTCTAGCATCTTCTATAGTCATCATATAGTCCTTCATCTTCTGGTGCGTAGCTCTTTAAGAAGGCATCGTGAGAGCGCTCGGCTACAAAAGATTTTGGCTGAATCGTAATAAGCCATTTACCTTTTCCGATTCCTTCAACAATAGAGCTGGGAAGTGTGAGTTTCTCTCCATCTTGAAGTTCTATCTCGAAAGCTAATTGTAACAACTGGCTTTTCATATAGTACAGATATCTAAATATTCAAGATCCTATCACAGAGCTAAGTGTAACTTTACGCGATCGAGGAGTGCGATCGCGTGAAGTCCAATACAAAAAGGCTAGAACTGGGTTGTTTTTGGGTTTTGACTTTCGCTCAAGCACTCTATGGGCTTGCGATCGCATTCAAAAAAATCTCGTCAATGGCGATCGCGATCTCGGCGAAACTTTCAAGGGTTATAACTTCGCCTTTTGTGTATTGCTTGATATCCTGATAACCTGTCTCGTCGGATTGTCGATAGACTTCTAAAGTCTGGGCTTCTAGGTTGGCAATCCAGACTTCGGGGATGGTGGCTTTGGCATAGAGTGGAACTTTGATCTCGCGATCGTACTTTAGGGTGGTGTCTGAGACTTCGATGAGCAAAAAGATATCGGCGGGGGTAGGATGGCTGTTGATATAACGACTGCTTGGACGTTTCACAAGGGCGATATCGGGTTGTGGCTCGGAGCGATCGCTTAAATGAACTGGATTTTGTTGGCGAACGTGGGCAAAATGGATTGTTTTTGTGGTTAAGATTTCTGAAATATCGGAAACACAAATCGCGTGTTTGGTTCCAATTGGTGACATTTCAATAATTTCTCCTTCGATGAGTTCTGTTCGTTGGGTTATGTCTAAAATGCCAACTTCTGCCATTTTGTAATATTGCTCGACGGTGAAGCGATGGCGTGTTGGGGTGTAGTTTTTGGTGGGTATTGTGACCATGACTTACCTCGATTTTGGGTTTAGTTGGTATGGCGGAGGGAAGCGATCGGTAATAAAAGCTCGTCTTCAATCTGCTGTCTTGTCTCACGACTGACAAGACATTCTGTATTTAAGCATTCTACGAGGAATTGATTCCCAAGATGATACTTGTGCAACTCATCGATTTGTGTGGATGTAAATTGGAACTCGCGACCAATATTACAAGATTTAATCATCTGCTCTTTCAGCTTTTCTGCCAATTCTTTCCACTCTTCTTTCCACAGATTACATGACCCTCTATCGTCATTCCAATTTTGACTTAAATCACGTGCCTTAATCTGGAGATTTTCTAACTGATTATAGAGTTCTGAATAATTACTTATTTTATTCATTTTTAGAGCTATGTCAGTAGCAGATTTAAACTTCCTGATAGAATCAACAACCCATGCAATATCATCTGAACGTGAACGATCACAGACAATTTGAAGATTATGAATAATTTGCCTGATAGCAGCTAGAACTCGATCAAGAGTATAGTCAAGATTTTGAGTTTTAATATGATCGAGATCATAGTTTCGATCAAGAACACAGATAAATTTGAAATTCTTTTTAA
Source organism: Tumidithrix elongata BACA0141 (assembly GCF_036349135.1). NCBI lineage: Bacteria > Bacillati > Cyanobacteriota > Cyanophyceae > Pseudanabaenales > Pseudanabaenaceae > Tumidithrix > Tumidithrix elongata. The sequence goes on along the minus strand of NZ_JAZBJZ010000016.1, from coordinate 6,472 downwards.
AATCTTCAGCCAGATTAAGATCTTTATGAAGGGCAAGAGCACGGGAAAGAGCAAGATAAAAGTAATAGGCTCGAATTGCTACAGGTTTATAAGGTTCGTTCACTGATCGCGATTTTTCATCAATCCATTGTAAAAAAATCTGTAAGTTCTCATCTCCTGTTAATATATTATCAATTGCATCTTTCATCCCTATTAGCAAAACATTGGCACTATTTTTAGGTGACATTTCTACACTCAATAAAAACACCTCACGCCATTTTTTGTCGTTCAAGTGAGAGATTAGTTCAGCCAAAACTTTAGGAGAGGACTGGCGTACCCTAACAATCTCGTATGCAGTTAGATATTCATGAAATGTCAAATGAGAAAAAGAATAAAACCCGTCAAATCTTTGAGTTAACAGTCCATGTTGAGATTCTATAGAGGTTAAAATTTCTCTTCCATTAGTTAATAATGCTTCGCGATCTCCGATTTCGTATCGCAAATCCTTAATATATTCAGCAATTGTATTTGCCGCTCGATCTCGTCGAAATACCAATAGATTCTCTTGAAATGTCTCGAATGCTAATTGGCTTAGCATTTCTTCTTTTCGCTGGGTTGAGAGTCTTTTATAAATTTCGTCTCGTTTCTTGCTACGACTATTATCCCAACGTTCCATTAATAGTTCAATTCCTTTTTCATAGAGTAAGGCACGACTTTCATAAAAGTCATTTCTTTCAGCAAAAATGAGGCATAAAAGAGTAAGCAGTAGAGGATTAGGAGCTTGGTGGTTAATGCGAGGACGCTCGTTTAACTTTGCGAAAAACTGGTTTGATTTCTCTATATCGTTAGCAAACCATTTCTCAACGAAAGAACGTATTTGTGCTTCATCAAATTCAGCTACCTGTGCTACTTTAAACCGAGGGAAAATATACTCTTCTGCTGCAATCCGACAGGTAACAACAATACGAGTTTTCTCATATGTATTAGCAAAGCTCTCAATTTCACGAATCATATCCATGCGACTCTCGCGAAGAACTTCATCCAGTCCATCAAGCAATACCAAAGCCCGACCCGCTCTTAAAATCGACTCTAAAGCATTAGGGGTATTGATATCACAGGCTTCCCATTGTTTATCGATAAATTGAATCAGAGATCCGTTTTCTCCTGCATAGTACTGTAAGGTGACAAAAATTGTTGCATGGTCTGGTTCAAATTCTCCTGCATTATTCATGATTGCTAGATACTTGAGAAATGTAGTTTTCCCCGAACCTGGTCTACCTAAAATCATTAATCTTTCGGCTTGACTGACCGCTTTTAATCCATCTATACGTGGCTTCTTCAATTCAAGTCCTGCGTAACCATATTGTTCCCAATCTCTTGTTCCTACTTCTTTGAGATATTCTTCTTCAGTAAGAAATTGTCTGATTGAAGATTGCTTAAAGAACCTAACGTCAGTGTAGATGTCTCCCAATCCAATTTCTTGGGACATCGATAAAACGTGCATTATTCCACAGCGCTTGCGAATATCAGCCTCACATCTTTCCCGCGCCAGTTGCACTAAGGCATCAATATCTAGCGAATCATTCTCTTTTTCATTGATAGAAGATACTATTTTTTGTCCTGTCACCTCTTCCCATTCCAGATCCAGCGCATTGCAAATCTGTACAAAAAACTGACGATCTACTGGCTTACCTGTAAAGAAGTTTGAGACGGTCGCTAGCGCTATATCCAATTCTTCCGCAAATTTCTTTTGGCTTAGTGCTTTTCCTATCAAAGCTTTCCTAGCGATATGAATACCTATTTCTGTTGCAGTTAGCGATCTGTTAAGCATTGCAAAAATCTCCTACAAGCTTCAGTAAATTTACACCTTTTCGCTCATTTTGAGCAAGTGATTCAAAGTCATACACAACTCAGTCATAACTCAGTCATCACTCAAACCTTTATTGGGTAGATGTTTCAGTAGATTAAATCTACGCTAATCACATCGAATTCAATCAAGATTTATGGAAAGCCAACAAGCTACAACTACCCAACAAGCTACAACTACCCAACCTGCGACCATTACAACTCAACCAGCGCCGATCACTGTGGAAAGGCAACAAGCTACAACTACCCAACCTGCGACCATTACAACTCAACCAGCGCCGATCGCCAGCGTACTTACTCCAATTTCGTGGGCGATCGCAGCCGCAATTGTCCTTGCAGCATTGGGAGCATTTCTTCGCGACCTTGGTAAAAAGTGATGCCAAGGCTAAAGCGCTGGAGTTGTTGTCACCAAGCAAAAACTCTAGCGCTAACCACTCGATCTAAAAACCTTCTATCCGTGCAAACTCCCCCAGAGAGGCTAAAATTCTCATCTATAATGGAGTTTCACCTATCTAAAGCGTGAAGGGAAAAAGCTAAAATGATTACCTTAGAAACCGCGATCGCCAAAATCAAAGAATTCCCCCCTGAGCAGCGACTCGAAGTGATCAAATTTGTTGAGTTCTTAGAATTTAAGATAGGCAAAACCAATCAAACTCAGCAGACTGTAGAGTCAAAGCAAACAACGATTTCTTTTACCGAAGCCGCAAAAGAGTTTATCGGTTGCCTCGATAGCGATCTAGAAGACTTATCTCATAACTCCAAATATATGGAAGGCTTTCGATGAACCTCTCCCTCCCAGCCTCCCTCTCCTAATAGGAGATGGAGGAGCAAGAAAATACAAGGTTTTTAAGCCCCTCGCCTTGCAGGAGAGGGGTTGGGGAGAGGTCAAACAAGACGCAAGAGAAGCATTAGAAATTCAGAATTGTGGTGGAATTTCCTGAGTCTGCCGATCGCTACGATTCAAATGTATTAAAGCACTTGCTCCGCCTAGAAATAGCAGCCAAACAAAAACGATCGCCCAATGGACAAACGCGATCGCCCAGAGTGAACCTGTGAGCTTGTACACTACCGTACAGGCAACACCCAACAGTGCCGCCAGCGACAAAAAGACGGGATGAAAGAACGTGGGATTCCCTGCGCGAAAATAGGTGACTGCCTCAAAGGGATGGTAAACCACAAAAGCCATAAGGCTAAACGCTGCCCAAGCCAGCCAAACCGAGAGCGACACGCCTTCCGTGGGATGGGGAAGCAACCAGACGCGAAACAGAACTTCTTCAGAAATTCCTGGAACCAAGAAGACTTTGAGGGCAAAACCAGCGCGTTGTAGCCAATTTAGACTGATGAGATAGGCAATATCCCAATGGATAAATTTGGTATAGAAGCCGATCGGTAACGCGATCGCACCATAGATCGCAAGGACTCCCAAGGTCAGCAACCAATCTTTAAAGGAGGGCATCGCCCCGAAAGCTTCAAATAGTCGCGAGAAGGTAGAGGGAATGACGTGATATTGCTCTAGCAGTTGGGTTGGAGCCAACGGCAAAATATCGGGATTCCAGCCTCCTACTTGGTTTGTACGCAACACCCATACCTTCGCACCCCGTTCTAAAAACAGCATCGCGATCCGATCGTGTGCCACCCGTGGAAGTACCGTGCGCCAGCTCAGAAGTTGCGTCCAGAGGCTATCCTCACGGGCAAAGTTCTGCTGGCGTTTAATTCCCACCAAGATATCGGAATTTTGCTGCCAATCCGCTCGGACAATGCCCAAGGGAGCGAGTTCCCTCTCGATCGCTCTGCCCAGATCGACCAATTGCTGAAAGCGCAGCGTTTGCGGATCGTTGGGATGCGATCGCAGCCATGTTTGAATTATTGCCGAGTCGCGCACCTGTTGCTCGATGCGTTTGATCGTTCTAAATACCGCTTGACTAGCATCTTGGACGCAAGACAGAGCAGGCTTGACCAGAGCCGCACCCGTGCCATCGCCGATACGATAGTGGGCGATTGTAATATTGAGCTGCTGCTGCAATTCCCGCACAGGCGAAAGTACAGTTCCGTCAAAGTTATAGTCCAGCAACACAGGATCGAACTTAATCAGCGTATCGGAGACAGGACGAGTTCCCAACCAGCCCCTTTGCAAACTGCCCATATACTCAGCCCAAGTCAGGGTTCCTGCCACGATGCCATTGGGGTTGTGGGCATAGACCTGTTGATAGCGAATCTCAAACCGCAACGCCTGCGTAAACGGATCGCGAATTACTTCCGCCCATCCATAGCCAAAATGTCCTGTCACGGTTCCTGGAACTGCAATTGGTTCTGCCAACTTCCCACCAATGCCACCAAATAGGTGTAAAACGAGGGCGCGATCGCCTTCTTTCCAATGACTCAGTGCCGTTTCTGTTGACTCCTCACTTGGATCTAAAAGCACTTTTTGCAGCGTTCCCTTGCGATCGGGCATCTTGTGCCAACTGCGTTGCTTGAGGAAGTTGATACCAGCCTCTTCTCCAAATAGAATTTCATCAGGCTGTAGTTGTAACAGCGAACGCGGTGCGATCGCTTGTACGACAAATCTTCCCTGTCGATCTTTCGCACCGTAAATGTACCAACCCTGACCACCCGCAGGCGATCGCTCCAATTGTCTCGGCGTCGATTGAAACACCCCATCTCTACCTGCAAGGACTTGGGGAATCAGCACGACTTCCTCAATGCCATCAAATTGCTGCGTGGCGGGGTTGTAGTGACGCACGCGCATTAAAGAACTGGGACAGGGCTGTGACTCAGGACATTGAGCGGGAATCTCCCCCCCCGTTACAGGCGACAGAATTTGCACGAGGGCATAAAACCTACCTGAGATTTGAATGGGTTCTTGGCTGATTTGCAAGAGCGGCTGACCTGCTTCCACGCTCACCGTGACTTGCTCTAGCGTTACCACCATGTCATCTTTAGGACGCACTCCTGCCAGCGATCGCAACGCCCCCACCTGCTGTTGGCGATCGAGCCGCGTAGGATGGATATTGCCCGTGCGTTGACCTTCGATCGCATCGGCAGTAAAGTTCACATCTTTGGTAACCGCTTGCAGATAAGCCCGAAGCTCAGGGCTATCGTTCCATGTTAATTTCACCTTCTTGCCAATCAACTCGCGATGTGCCAAGGGCGTCTGCCAAACCTCAAGCCAAACCCAGTCTGTCCCATCTTGACGTTCTGATATCTCTGGCAAGATCAACCGTCCTTGCCATTCCCCCACCGAGCGATACAGGCTTGAATCCACACTTTGCTGAATCGGAAAATTCGTGGGATCGTTAAAGGCAGATTGCGATGCGATCGCGTAGTCAGAAATGCTATCGGGTGGGCGATCGGCAGGTTTCCCCTGTAGATTGAGCCGCGTAAAAATCACCAGAGCAGCCGCACCAACTGCTAACAGGAAAAATATCCACCGACGCCGCTGAATCAGATGCACCACGTAAAACTTCTATGCGCTGTGTTTAATCAACTCTTATGAGGATTTATACCACTCTCAAAACAATCTACGACATAGATTGTTTTGAAGACTTCGCCTAATAAGGAATTTGTGCGGCAAGCTGCTGCACAATTGGCTCGTCAACATATGCTTCAGCAAAAGACTGCATATATTTCAAGTTGCGGGATGAAAAGCCCTTGATATCAGGAAACTCTTTCTGTAGGTCTTTAGACAGACTATCAATGACTTGTGTACCCAGCGCTGTTGCTGTTGGCGGGTAAGGATGTCTCTGCCGATTTGCCAATAAAGTAGCGCCAGTTCGCGAATGACGGCTAAAGCTGCCCGTACCTTTGCCGAACTGTTTCAAATCGCGTAGAAAGTTGTCGTAGTCGTCGCCTAGCTTTAGCAAGTTAACTATCATAGGAAAATTGTATTGGTTAGGAGGCAAAAACTGCTACGAGTTATTAACTTGGCAATAATAGAGCGTCCATTTTTTAGGTAGCAACCCTTGAAACAACGGGATCTCCCTTAATATCTAAGGTTGCCGGGTTAATAAGTGGGTTTTCTGAATCCTACTTTTCTTTTCCTCTAGCTGTTGTTCGAGTTGCTCTAGCAGGGCTGTGCCGCGATCGCCCATTTCTTCTAGGCGGTGGCGTAGGAGTTTTAGTGCCATGGGTGAGAGTTGGACTTTGCGGTTTTCCCAGCGATTGATTGAGGCGAAGGTGACGCCTAGTTCGGCGGCGAGTTGTTCTTGGGTTAAGCCTAGGCGAAACCGTAGTTCGCGGACTAATTCTGCTGATTAGATTTCATTGGTGGCGAACATGGAAAGATCGAGGATTATCACAGATATACCCATGTTATCTTGATTTTCGAGAGAATTGAGCTGCCAACATAACGGACAGATTAGTGATGCACCTTGTCATATTGAATACGGTAACGGACTTTACTAAGTTACTGACACATTTCACAGGGTTTCATCCGATCTCTTAACTTTACGTTTTGCTTTCAATAACTTAACCTTCTCTGGGTCAGCATCCTTACTCCAAACAATTCGATGCCCTTGGAGTTCAGCACAACGATCGCGCAGGGTTTGTTGCCAGCTTTGAAAATGGGCAATTTCCTTTATGGGCATCTCTAAAAATACAAACAAGAGTAGGAAGGGATTTGAGGAAAATG